>JBCCVY010000336.1:0-3750 GCA_039194725.1 Pseudomonadota bacterium | reverse complement strand
GGCGTAGCCACGACCTGTTCCGCTACCTCGCTGCGCCCGGGCTGATGCGGTCTGCATGGCGCCGACTCACGTTCGCCGACGCACCCGTTGTCACGCCGACGCTCGCCGTAGCAGCCGACCCGGACGCCGGCGGCGCGTAGTGGCGACCGGCTCTTCTGCCCGCCGTTCTGCAATCAACTCGTCAGTGATATCGAGTTCGCCAACTTCCTCAGCCATCTGCCGCTCCTCCCAGAGGGTCCAAGTGTTTATGTTTTTGCGCAAACCTGCCGGCCTCTGCGTCCGGTCCCGTGCGTGCAAAGAAGGTGGCGGGCATCACAACTGATGCCCGCCGGTCCGTCAAACGGTTACTTCTTCTTGATGCTGTCGGCAAATGCCTTGCCGAGAGCTGCGTTGGAGGCCTGCGAACCGGCCCAGTAAGGCACGGCCACGGCGGCAAAGTCCTTCTGGGACTGCCAGACCTTGGCAAAGAACTCGTTGTCAGCGGCGTTCTTTTCAAGCGATGCCTTGGCGGCTTCCATATACGCAGGGAAGTAGTCGGCCGGAGTGTCATGCAGGATCACACCGTCTTCTTCGACCAGCTTCTTCAGCGCCTTGCCGTTCTCGTAGATGCGATAGGACATGGCCTTTGACAGCGACGCGTTGGCTGCAACTTCCAGAGCTTTCTTCTGCAGGTCGGTGAGGCTGTTGTAGACATCGCCGTTGATGTACAGGTCAGCGTTCACGACCACCTGGTGCAGGCCCTGCAGATAGTAGTGCTTCAGCACCTTCTGGAAGCCGAACACGGAGTCAGGTTTCGGGCAGCACCACTCGGCAGCGTCAATTGTGCCTTTTTCAAGCGCCGGCAGAATGTCGCCGCCACCCATGGCAACCGATGCGACGCCGATGTCCTTGTAGGTCTGGCCCGGGATGCCGGGAGGGGTGCGGAAACGATACTTGCGGAAGTCAGCCATTGAGTTGATCGGCTCTTTGAACCAGCCCAGTGCTTCAGGGCCAACAGGCTGCAGCATGAAGCCCTTGACGTTCATGCCCATCTCTTTCCACAGCTCTTCATAAAGTTCCTTGCCGCCACCGAACTGGAACCAGGAAAGGAATGCGATGTTGTCGATGCCGACACCGGCGCCAGCAACAGGCGAACCGAACAGCATGGCAGCCGGATGCTTGCCCGACCAGTAGTGGGTCCATGCAAAGCCGCCTTCAACCAGGCCCTTGTCTACTGCATCGAGGGTTTCCTTGACACCGACCACGGCGCCGGCGGGCAGCACTTCAATGACGACTTCGCCATTGGTCAGGTCGGATACGTCCTGGGCGAAGTTTTTCAGCATGACCACTTCGTCAGCCTTGGCTGAAATCACCGACTGCACGCGGATGGTGGTTTTGGCCTCGGCGATTTGCGGGGCTGCCGCAACCGTTGCCATGAGGGCGATACCGGCGGTTGCCTGTATCATTTTTTTGAAAATCGACATGGTTTTCCTCCCTTTTGTCGTTCTCGGAACTACTCCCAATCATCACCGGCCCAATCTGGTTCGGCCGGCATTCTGCTTGCAGGAACTTCAGGCAGTTTCTCACTGCCACAGGGACTGCAGCCTGTAATTCTCTTACGTCACGCCAACCCCATCAGTTTCAGAACCCCGAAAGACGGATCCAGCAGGCCGCGGTACATCATTTCACTTGCAACATATAACAGGACGGCCAGGCCAAGCCACGAAATCCATGGGTACTTGGTCAGCAATTTCATGATCAAGGTTGCGGCGAACGCCATCAGCAAGATAGCCAGGCCGAGGCCGAACACCAGCTTCGTTGTGTCACCGTCGGCGATAGCGGCCACCGCCAGCACGTTGTCGAGCGACATGGATACGTCTGCAATGGTGATCGACACCAGCGCCGACATCATGGTCCGCCTGGGCGGGCCGGTGTAGCCCTGGCTTTCGTCTTCCGCTATCTGCAGCGCATCCGCAGGCTGCAGCTGATGTGCCTCAACTCCCTCGCGCAGGTCGCAGTACAAACGCCAGCATACCCAGAACAGCAGGCACGCACCGACGAACAGGATGCCGGGGATACCGAGCAGTTTGGTGGCAATGACGGCAAACACGATGCGCAGCACCGCCGCGATGACCATGCCGAAAATAATGGCCTTTTTGCGCAGCTCCGGCGCCAGTCCGGCGGCCGCCATGCCGATGATCAGGGCGTTGTCGCCGGACAGGATAATGTCGGCAATAATGATCTGGCCGAAATCTAGGATGTGTTCCCACATTAGCGAGCGTCCTCCCGAATAATGTCACTCACTCGCTCACCGATCATGATGGCAGGTGCGTTGGTGTTGCCTGACACGATTTGCGGCATGATTGAGCAGTCGGCGACACGCAGGTTGGAAACACCCTTGACGCGCAGCCGCTCATCCACAACCGCCATCTTGTCGGTGTCCGGCCCCATCTTGCAGGTGCCGGTGGGGTGGTAGATCGTGGTCGCCGTGTCGCGCGCCCAGTTGAGCAGCGCGTCATAGTCGTCGTCGGCAATTGCGGTGCCCGGCGCATGCTCTTCGGTGATCACATCCGCCACCGGTTGCTGCCGGCAGATACTGCGGGCAATCCGGATACCTTCAACGATGGTGTCCTGGTCAAGCTGGGTCGCAAGATAGTTCGGGTGAATGTCCGGGTGCTCGTTCGGGTTGCTGGACTTCAACACCAGTTCGCCGGCGCTTTCCGGACGCATTTGCAGCACCGAGGCCGTGAACGCGTCGAACCGATGCGTGCCTTCGGTCGGGTTGTCGGCGCTGAACGGGTGGATGTGAAACTGGATATCCGGGGTGTCAAGTTCAGGCCTGGTCTTGAGGTAACCGGTGCCGAGGCTGGCGGCCATGGTCATGGGACCGGTCCGCTTCATGGCGTATTCCAGAGCGATCTTGGCCTGGTTCCACAAACCCCGGGTGCGGGTATTGATGGTCGGAACCGAACATTTGTACACCGGACGTGCCTGCAGGTGGTCCTGCAGGTTTTTGCCGATGCCCGGGCTGGCGTATAGAACATCGATGCCATGTCCGGTCAGCTGCTCCGATGGGCCTATGCCTGACAACATCAGGATCTGAGGTGATCCTATGGCACCTGCCGACAGAACAACTTCATTGCGGGCCTCAATGGTAACTGGCTGTCCGCCGCGTGAGCCCTGGATGCCGATGGCGCGTTTGCCGTCGAACAGCACTTTCTCGGTCATCACATTGGTGATCACATCAAGGTTCTTGCGGTCGCGAATTGGCTTGAGATAGGCCTTGGCCGACGAACAGCGCAGTCCGTCCTGAGCCGTCAGTTGGAAATACCCGACGCCATACTGATCGGCTCCGTTATAGTCTGCATTGTAGGGAAAGCCGGCGTTCTGGGCAGCCTTCACCCACGCATCGACAATCTTCCAAGACTTGCGTGAATGGGTGACCGAGAGCGGCCCGTCGCCGCCGCGCAGCTCGCTTTCTCCGTCTTCCCAGCTTTCGGCGCGTTTGAACAGCGGAAGCACATCTTCCCACGCCCAGCCGGCATTGCCCAGCTGCCGCCAGTGGTCATAATCCTGAGCCTGGCCACGCACATAGAGCAGGCCGTTGATGGAACTTGAACCACCGAGTGTCTTGCCCCTCGGCCAGTTCAGTTTGCGCCCGTTGAGGCCGGGGTCCGATGCTGTCCGGTACATCCAGTTGAGAGCCGGGTTCTGGATGGTCTTGAAATATCCGACAGGGATGTGAATCCACGGCGAGGTGTCGCGTCCGCC
>JBCCVY010000335.1:0-3764 GCA_039194725.1 Pseudomonadota bacterium | reverse complement strand
CGTTCGGCACCATCGACCGGCTCGGGTTCGCCGAACGGTTGGGATTCTGGCTGACAGTGCATTTCGTGACATGGACAATAGCTTTGAGCGGCGTTGCTCTGGTCAGCGCCTGGAACGGGGAGAATTCCCCTATCGGCATTTGGCAAACGGTTATCGGGTGCTGCCTGGCGACACCGTTGATCGGCATTGCAGTCAGTGTGATCAGGACGCTGTTTCTGGATGAGCAGATAACCGCGACAAGCGTTTTCTCGCAGATGCTGCAGGCATTGCCGGTCGCCATCATCATCGGCATTGTCGCCTACTTCTTTTTCCAGCCCTCGCCAGCACTGTCGAGCATTCCCGAAAGGCGCGACCAAGATGTGCGTCTGATGCTGCGTCTGCCGCCGGAAAAACGCGGCGAGCTGCTCTACATGTCGATGCAGGATCATTATGTTGAGATCGTTACGAGCAAGGGCCGGCAGCTTGTTCTGCTTCGGCTCGCGGACGCCATCAATGAGGCAGGCAGCGCGACTGGTGTTCAGGTGCACCGGTCGCACTGGGCAGCGTTTTCAGCCATTAAGACGACGAGGCGCAACGGCGGCAGGACAAGTGTCGTGATGTCTGATGGCACCGAACTGCCGGTCAGCCGAACCTACGTCAAGGCATTGCGTGAAGCTGGAATAGGCTGAAAATTCAGGCCTGGCCGTAGCCGCCACCGGTGGGGGTCTGGATGATGATGGCATCGCCCGGGAACACGTTGGTCTGGTCGCATCCCTGCAGCACTTCGACAGTGCCGTCCCGGCGGCGGCACGAGTTCACACCGACTTCACCCGGCTCGGCACCATCGAGACCGAACGGCGGTACCCGCCGGTGCCCGGTGAGCAGAGATACATCCATTTCTTCCAGGAACCGGACAGTGCGCCTGGTGCCGCCGCCGCCGGACCACTTGCCGTGTCCGCCGGCATTGCGCCTGATGCGGAAGTCCTCCAGCACCACCGGATAGCGGAACTCCAGAATTTCCGGGTCGGTCAGTCTGGTGTTGGTCATGTGGGTATGCACACCGGACGTGCCGTCATATCCAGGCCCGGCACCGGACCCTGAGCAGATGGTCTCGTAATACTGGTACGTGTCGTTGCCGAAGTTGAAGTTGTTCATTGTCGACTGTGAAGCTGCGACGGCATTGAGCGCACCGAACAGGCAACTGGTGACGGCTTGTGACACCTCGACGTTCCCAGCCACCACAGCGGCTGGATATTGCGGTGACAGCATGGATTTTTCCGGCGTCACAATGGTGATCGGTTTCAGGCAACCGGCATTCATTGGAATGTTGTCGGCGACCATGCACCGGAACACATACAAAACGGCGGCGTTGGTGATCGGGCGCGGCGCATTGAAATTGCTCGCCTGCTGGGCGCTGGTCCCGGTGAAGTCCACGACGGCCGTGCGATTTTCGCGGTCGACCCTGATGTGGACCTTGATCTGCTGACCGGCATCCATTTCATAGTCGAATGAACAGTCGTGCAGGGCACCGATGACACGGCGCACACTTTCCTCGGCATTGTCCTGGACATGGTTCATGTAGGCCTGCACGACGTCGAGGCCGAACTGGGCCACCATCTTGCGCAGTTCCTGCACGCCTTTCTCGTTGGCCGCGACCTGGGCTTTCAGGTCGGCAATGTTCTGGCTGGGATTGCGGCACGGATACTCGCCCGCCGTCAGCACCGCCATGGTTGCATCTTCCAGGAAGAGTCCCCTGTCGACCATTTTGAAATTGTCGATGACGACGCCTTCTTCATGGATGGAGGTTGCCAGCGGTGTCATGGAACCCGGCGCCATGCCGCCGACATCGGCGTGATGGCCGCGGCTGGCGGTGTAAAACAGGATGGTCTTGTCATCACTGTCAAACACCGGTGTGACCACCGTGATGTCGGGCAGGTGGGTGCCGCCATTGTATGGCGCATTGAGCATGTAGACATCGCCCGGGTGCATGACGGGATTGTTGGCGATGATGGTCTCGACGGACTTGTCCATGGAGCCTAGGTGGACCGGCATGTGGGGTGCGTTAGCCACCAGTGCGCCGTCGGCGTTGAACACCGCACAGGAAAAGTCGAGACGCTCCTTGATGTTCACCGAGTAGGCGGTCTTCTCAAGTGTGACGCCCATCTGCTCGGCGATCGACATGAACAGGTTGTTGAACACTTCCAGCATCACAGGATCCGCGTCGGTGCCGATGGCGAACTCTCGTTTGGCGGCGATCGCGCGGGTCAGCACCATGTGATCAAGGCTGGAGATTTCGACCTGCCAGCCGGGCTCGATGACGGTGGTGTTGTGGGCCTCAATGATCAGGGCAGGGCCGGATATGGTGAAGCCGGGTTTGAGGGCGCTGCGGTCAAAAAGCGGCGTGTCGTGCCACTCGCCGTCGGCGTAAATACGGGTCTGGCCCATGGCTTTCGCGGTGTCCTGCTGCAGTGTGCAGGCTGGCTCCGCGCTGTCTGAACCGCCGCCCACGGTTTCGACGGTGACCGCTTCCACGATGATATCGGTGCCGGGGCTGGAGAAGCCGAACTGAGCCTTGTGTGCCGCTTCAAACTGTGCCCGCATGCCGGCGGCGGTATCAAGATCTGCATCCAGTGCTGAATCGGTGCCCTTGTAACGCAGCAGGGCGCGCGGATAGGTGGTGGTTTCGGGTTCCGGAACACCCTGTTCGGTCAGCTCTTTTACGGAGTCTTTTGAAAGGCTTGCCGCTATTGTCTGGAGCGTTGATTCAAGCTCGGGCGCCAGGGTTTCCTCAACCGCCTGCTGGCGGTTGCTGCGGATGTCGGCCAACCCCATGCCATAGGCCGACAGCACCCCGGCAAAGGGATGGATATAGACGGTCTTCATGCCCAGCGTATCTGCAATCAGGCAGGCGTGCTGGCCGCCGGCGCCGCCGAAGCAGTTGAGGGCATACCCCTGGACGTCATAGCCGCGCTGCACGGAAATCTTCTTGATGGCGTTGGCCATGTTTTCAACCGCAATGCGGATGAAGCCCTCGGCCACGTCTTCCGGCGTCCTGCCGTCGCCGATGTCGTCGGCCATGGCGGTGAATTTCTCGCGTACCACGCCGGCATCAAGCGGCTCATCGCCGTTGGGGCCGAACACGGCCGGGAAGTGCTCCGGATTGAGTTTGCCTAGCATGACGTTGGCGTCGGACACCGCCAATGGGCCGCCGCGTCGGTAGCAGGCGGGGCCAGGATTGGCGCCGGCGGAATCCGGACCGACGCGGAAGCGCGAGCCGTCATAGTGCAGGATGGATCCGCCGCCGGCCGCCACTGTGTGGATGCGCATCATCGGTGCGCGCATGCGCACACCGGCCACTTCCGTTTCAAAAGCGCGTTCGAACTCGCCGTTGAAGTGCGCCACATCGGTGGAGGTGCCGCCCATGTCAAAGCCGATTAGCTTTTCGAACCCCGACATGCGTCCGGTTTCGACCATGCCGACGACGCCGCCGGCGGGGCCGGACAGGATGGCATCCTTGCCCTGGAACAGTTCCGCCGCGGTCAGGCCGCCCGATGACTGCATGAACATCAAGCGGCAATCGGTGCCCTCAGTGCCGAGTTCGGTTGCAACCTGGTCCACATAGCGGCGCAGGATCGGTGACAGGTAGGCATCGACCACGGTCGTGTCACCGCGCCCGACCAGTTTCATCAGCGGCGAGACCTGGTGACTGATCGAGATCTGGGTGAAGCCGACATCTTTGGCAATTTCGCCGGCACGGATTTCATGGTCCGTGTAGCGGTATCCGT
>JBCCVY010000334.1:0-3791 GCA_039194725.1 Pseudomonadota bacterium | reverse complement strand
TTGGCGTGGAGCTGAATGAGATGGCGGTCCGGCAATTGTTCGAAGACCTGCAGCTGGTGCCTACGACAACCGCGACAGGTGGCATGACGTGTCTCAACGCCGGTGACCTGGAGGTCTTTGTCGGCGATTTCTTCACGCTTGCTCCGGACATGCTGGACCCGGTAGACGCCGTCTTCGACCGCGGAGCGCTGGTCGCGCTGCCTGAAGACATGCGCGCTCGCTATGCCCGTCACCTAACCGGTATTGCCGGTCATGCCCCGCAGTTGCTGGTGACATTTGAATATGACCAGACGCAGATGGACGGCCCGCCGTTCTCCATTGGCGATGCCGACGTCCGCAGACACTATCAGGACAGCTATCGTGTGTCGTCCCTGGCCAGCGTCGACGTGGCGGGAAAGCTGAAAGGCAAGTGCGACGCGACTGAAAACGTCTGGCTTCTGCACCCCAGGCGCGACACATCCGCATCCTGATTTCCAGTGTGGGGTTTCGCACATAATCGACCATGAACGGCACGTAAAATTCGGCCCCATCCGGCATGTTGACACGGTCGCCTGCCGCTCAAGCAAGCAGGGGCCTGCCAATGTCACATACATTCCTAACTGTCGCTGTGCCGGTGGTTGCGGGCAAGGCCGATGATGTCAACGCGAAACTGGACACCTACGGCAACCCCTTTCGCCGTGAACTGCGCAGCCTGTTCCGCGGCAGCAGTGTGCATTTCATGTCCATCAATGTGCTGCCGGCTGACAGGGACAACAGTCATGGCGCCTTTCTGATAATCGAGACCAGCCAGGATGGCGAAAAACAGGCGGCCATAGACGACATTGCGACACGGCTGCGCGATGTCCTGCGGGACATACTCGCGGTTGCCGGGCATGAGGTTGAAGAGACCAGGCTGGCCGAATTCCTGACTGCACACTCGCACGATGCAGGTCTGGGTCTGTTCAGCACGCCCGGACTGAACCACGCCGGCACTCCAGGCATGACGGCGAACCGGATTAGGCGGGAATGGGACTTTGCCAGAAGGGTACGGGAGTTCGCCGGGGAAGGGTCGGTTTCCGGCTCGCCGCTTGAAATCCTCAACCAGGTGCACGAGCGGATGGCTGGATTGCCGGAGTTTGCGGATATGATGAGGGTCGAGGAGGTGCCATTCGCGCGCTCGAATGCGGCGGTTTCTGTTCCCATCGCAAAAATGCTGATCAATGGGTTGAAGACGTTCACCTGGCCCTACCTGATAGTGCTTGCCATCGCCTTGTTCTGGGTGGTGTGTTTTGCCGGCAGGGCGGGTGGCGCCTGGTTTGCGGTCGCTATGGGTGGTTTGACTCTGCTCGGCGGCGTATTGATCCTGGCGGCAACCATCGGATTGACCTACGCCCGGCTGCGCGCCAAGGAGCGTACCGACAGCGCTGAGGACCTAACACCTGATTTTGATGTTCTAAGCCAGGTAATGGCCCGGGAAAACAACGGCAGCATCAATCACCTTTATGGTGTGTCGAAGTTGAAGCCGGGCAAGTTGCGCTGGCTGACACTCAGGTTTGCCTTCTGGTTCATTGCGCAGATGGCGACCCACGTTTTCCGGCCCGGTTACCTTGGCAATATCGGCACCATTCACTTCGCACGCTGGATCATGGTGCCCGGCACCGACAAGTTGCTGTTCTTTTCCAACTATGGCGGCAGCTGGGAAAGCTATCTTGAAGATTTCATCACCAAGGCATCCGGTGGTCTTACTGCGGTGTGGAGCAACACTGAGGATTATCCGAAAACCGAGAACCTGTTTCTGAAAGGTGCTACAGACGGCGACCGGTTCAAGCGCTGGGCGCGACGCCAGCAATTGCCGACGAGATTGTGGTACTCAGCCTATCCCAACACGACGACGGACCGGATCCGGGGCAACGCCTTCATCCGTCGCGGGTTGTTGGCGGCAAAAACTGAAAGTCAGGCGCGCGAATGGCTGTCTCTGATCGGCTCACGGCGGATGCCGGCTCACGCCCTTGAGACAGATGAAATTCAGACAATCCTGTTCGGCGGCTTGAAGAAACTCAATGAGGCTGCCTGCCTGCTGATCAAACTGCCTGATGACAGCTCGAAGGCAAAGGCCTGGCTCAGGGAGCTGCAGGCCCACGTGCGCTACGGCGACCGGCCGCCGGACAGAAAGGCGATACTTTTTGCCGTTACCTCGTCCGGGTTTCCCAAACTCGGCCTGACGGCGGAACAGATGTCCGCGTTTCCGGCCGCCTTTCGGCAAGGCATGAATGAACCGACACGTGCCAAATACGTGCTCAAAGATACCGGCGACGACAAACCCGAAGACTGGTGGTGGGGGAACGGAACGGCTGCAGTTGATGCGGCGGTCATCGTCTATGCGCAAACCAGCCAGTTCAAGAAGGCTGTTGACGAGCAGGTGAGGCTGTTCACCGGTCACGGCTGCGAGCTTGTCCATCAGATCACCGCGAAAGCCGGTCCTGCCGGCGGTGGGGTAGAAAGAGAGGCATTTGGATTTGCCGATGGGATATCGCAACCGATCCTGAAGGGGACGCGTCGTTCAATCGCGCGCGCCGATGCTATACATACCGTAGAACCCGGTGAGTTCATTCTGGGCTATCCCGACAACCGCAACTTCATGCCGACCAGCCCACTGCTGCCCGCAAAGGATGATCCGAACAACATATTGCCCGTCCACAAGCCGTTGGCGGAAGCAGACGACTGGCCGGACTTTGCAGCAGACGAGGTCGACCAGCCGCGCAATATCGGCCGCAACGGATCGTATCTGGTCATCAGGCAACTGGAGCAGGATGTGGATGCATTCCACGACTTCTCGAAGAAGGCGGCGAACGAGATCAGGAACCGGCAGGGCATTCCGCCGGGCGCCACTAGGACTCAGCTTCAGGAATGGATTGAAGCCAAAATGGTTGGGCGCTGGAAAAACGGCACGTCGCTGGTGCGGTATCCGTTTGCGGCGGGCGAGGGAGAGCCGGACAACGAGTTTCTGTTCGGAAAGGAGGATCCGTCAGGCTTCCGCTGTCCGTTTGGCGCCCATGTCCGACGGGCCAATCCGCGAGACAGCCTGCACCCTCAAGACAGTGAAGCCGAGCTGTCGATCAGCAACAAGCACCGCATACTGCGGGTGGGACGCCAGTACGGTGTGTCTGGTGCCGGTCATAAAGGGGCCAGCGATCCGGGCCTGCTGTTCATGTGCCTCAACGGCGATCTGGAGCGGCAGTTTGAGTTCGTGCAGCAAACCTGGTGCATGGAGCGCATGTTCCACGGCATGGACGGTGAAGTAGACTCGATTCTGGGCCGCGGCCGCAAAGGTGGCCGGTTGACGATCCCGACACCGCAAGGTCCGATCTCCGTTACCGGGCTGCAGGATTTCGTGCGCACGCGCGGCGGCGCCTATTTCTTCATGCCCGGACGCAGCACGATAAAGTACCTGGCTGAGACGTGAGGGTGTCGATGCCTTGCCAACGGCATCGACGCTGTTGGCTTCAACTGCCTGGACGCGTTTCCTACCTGGCCTTGCGCACCCGCCGGCGCGGCTGATTGTTGCCGGATTGGTCCTCTGCAAGTCCTGCGTCTGCGTCGGTAGCGAACAGGTCGGAGAGCTCCTGGGCGTGACGCTTGGCGCTCTCGGCCATCTTCTGCACGTCGGAATAGTGCTGGTAATCGTCGTACAGCCTGGCCCTGTCGCCGGACGCGAATGCCTTGATGGTGCGCGCAGCCTCTTCACGGCCGAGGCCTGCCTCGATCAGCACGCGGCGCGACATCTCCACGGCTGACAGGAAGGTTTCACGCAT
>JBCCVY010000333.1:0-3802 GCA_039194725.1 Pseudomonadota bacterium | reverse complement strand
GTCGCTGTTCGACAAATCCTGCTTTTTGAACGATGGCCGGATGCGGATCGAGCCGGCAAGCCAACACGTTCCATAAGCTGGGAGCTTGCTGTTTCGCACACCGTCACGAGACTTGCGCCGCATTGCAGCCGAGCCTTGTACACATTGCTGTCAGAATTAGGTTAGAGTGTCGCCTCGACGGCTTAAGATCAAACTCAAGGCATGCGACGACGTCTGCTGTCGCATGAGTTCCAGCTGCCGTCTGTCTGGTTTTTCGCAGGTTCGAAGGTACTGACCGCGACGCCAGTTGACTGACATGAACGCGGATTGGACGGCCTTTGCGAGTTCTAATAGTAGCGACTCAAATCTTGCTTCCGGATACGCATGGCGGCTCTACGCATACCACAGAGGTTCTGGCGTGCCTGCGAAATCTGGGTCCGGTTTGTTGCCTCGCCCGCAGCGGATCATTGGGGTCAGATGTGACTGGCGTCGGCACCCGCGGCAAACATGCGCCAGTCATCAGGACACTGATGTCGGCTCTCGATCTGCCCGCGGCCCTGAAGGCTGCCCGCGAATTTAAGCCTGACATCGTCTATGAGCGCGGCTCTTCCTACGGGCTCGGTGCCATGATCGCAGCGCGCCTGAAGCTGCCGCTGGTCACCATGGTGCTGGATGAACAGGTGAGCCGCCTGTCTTTACGCCTGGCCGATACGCTGGTGGCCACAAATCCCCGATTGGTCCCGGAAAGACACAGGTCCAAGGTTGTCCGGGTTTCATGGGGCGCCAACTCCACGCTCTTCCACCCCGACAAACCGGCATCGCGGATACCGGTTGGACAGGACAATGATTCGCCGCTGCTTGCATATGTCGGATCGTTCAAGAAATGGCACGGGCTCGACCTGCTGTTGCAGGCATTGCAACAACCGTCGCTGAGCAACACCTGTGCCGTGCTGATCGGCGATGGCCCCTTGCGTGAGGAGATGCAGGCCCAGGCCGATCAACTGGGCATCACATCGCGCATACACTTCACCGGTGCAGTTCCCTATTACAGTGTGCCCGGCTTCATCGCAGCGGCCGATATCTGCATCGCACCGTTCAATCCACACCTGCATCGTCCGTCAGGCGAGGGTTTCGTGCTTGATCCGTTGAAGGTCTTTGAATACCTGGCAATGGGCAAACCAACCGTCACCATCAGGTCAGACAACATTGAAGCACTGTTTGAAGACCATAAACATCTGCGGCTTTATCATCCCGGTCATCTGTTTGGGCTGGTTGAGGCGATCAGCTCGCTCCTGAACGATCCCGACAAGGCAAGAAAGATGGCTGAAGCCGGCCGTCAGAAGGTATTGAACTCACATACCTGGCAGGCGCACGCGGATCATCTTTATCACCTGTTTGCAGAAGCGATCTCCCACAAACACTCCGGCGGGTAAACCGGCAGGATCAAGCACTGTTCAACTGTCGGCGCCTTTTCTCATACCGGCGACTATTAACCCGTAGATCGCAACAACAGCGACCAGAAATGCAACCACCTGATAAAGTTCAATCCGGTCGCCCAGAAACATCACCGCCAGGACCATGGTCAGTGCAGGCCACGGTGCCGTAATGGAGCTGGCGAGCGACACATCTATGTCCCTGACCGCATAAAACCAGACAACCAGCTCAAGATAGTAGACCAGCCCCATCAGTGCGGCGAACTTCTGCAGATCCACACGCGTCAGGCTGTCCAGGAAACCGGCCGGTTCGGTCACGGCCAGCACAGCGGCCAGAAAGACGGCGGATATGGCGACACGAAACAAGGTGACCTGCGCCGGGGTTATGGCGGTGCGTCCCAACTCCTCTTTGATCAGCACATGGGCAATGCTCCACAGGAACGGCACACCGAGCGCAACCAGCAGCCATATGGAAAATCCGTCGACTTTCCAGCTGCCACCGGTTCCAAGATAGTAGAGCGTGGCAACAAGCGCCGATGTCAGCGCCAGTTCGACGGGTGTCTTGCGGCGTTTGAGAAAAACGGTCTCCCACAAGATCGCGAACAACGGGTAGGCTTGGATTGCGATTGCAGCATTGACGGCACCGGCTTTTTCAACACCGAGGACATAAAGGTAGGTGGACAATCCAAACATCACACCGGTGATTAGGGTCACCGTAACGGCACGTAGAGCGTTGTCTGCCCGCCTGTTCATGGAGAAGATGCCGCTGCGGCCTGAGCGCAGCTCCCAGACAAACAACGGCAAACCGAACACAACCTGCCAGATGGACAGGAACAACGCGAAACTGAGCGCGCTGAACTCTGCAGGCCGACTGTTGGCAATGACCGGCATTGCCCCAAGGATGCACAGGCACACCAGCGCCAGCGAGACCCCGCGCCCGATCTTCGAGTTCAAACTACCTCCTCCCGCATCATCAGTTTCCGGATTCCCGCTACCGCCGTCTGCCACAATGGAATCTAGGTTGAATTTCGCGAAAGCATCTGCCGCGAGGCAGCGGTCAATCAGTGAAAAACACCAATTTGCCGCATCGGTCAGCAGATATGCCTGCACTGAACCTGACGGGCCGGCTTTCAGCCGTCGGTTGTGATGTTCCGCCAACTGGCCATGACATCCTGCCAGCCCTTGACGAACTCCCGCTGCGAGGTGTGCTGCATGATCCAGTCGCGCGGGGAGTAGGTATGCCCGTCCAAACCATCGAGAAAAGAACGCACGCATTCGATCAGCCCGGGCGGGCGGCCATAAGCCTGCCCGACCTCAACGATGCGGACATCAAGGGGTTCGCCGTCCCGCATCAGGCCGACACGGGTGAAAAGGCATGGCAGCCCCATGGCCATGGCTTCATTGCACACAATGCTGTTGCCTTCATACTGGCTCAGATGCATGAAGGCACGGGCCGTGCGCATCCGGTCCGGCACCTGCTGCGGTGGGCATGACAGCGGTTCGAACCGCCAATCAGGCAAAGCCGACTGCAGAGTGGGATAAAGGTCACGGCCCTTGTGCCTGGAGCGCCCATCGTGAAGGACCAGCTTCGATTCCCGGTTGGCGAGTCTTCCGTCGAATAGGTCTGTGTCGACCGAATGGTAGATGACGTGCTGCGCCGGATTGCCGTGTCTTCTGGCAAACTCATCGGATATCCACTTGGCGCACGCGACCCACACGGTTGATTTCCGCTGCGCCGCGCGGGCCTGTTTGCGGGCCAGCGACCAGTCCGTCCACGACCGGGTGACAAATTTTTTCTCCGCCGCAACGCCATGCTGAAAGCCGATAACCGGATACCCGTCCGGCCAGTCCATGACCAGGTGGTTGTCACAAACCACCGGCAACCGGTGCGCAATCACCTGCTGCATGGCCGGCGAGCCGGGGCCGTCATGGCTGCTGTCGAGGTAACGCACCTCTTCAAAAGCGAGTTGCAGACTGGTGGCGAATGCCTCCACGCCGCCGGTGCGGTGCGCAGGATTGAAGCGTCCGTAGTGAACAATGGTTTCCGGAATTCTCTCCATCAGACCAGCTTGCCCGTCATGGCCGGATGAAACCATACTCGTGTCCGGTACCGGACACATGGAACAACCGGTATCCGTCCTTCTTCAGGCTGGCCACGGTCCGGGCAGTGTCGGCAACGTCAAATCCGTACTTCCTGTGATGAAATTCGACCAGCAACTGTGCCGGCCGGATCGGTCCCGACAATATGTCAGCGATCACGCGATACTCGAAACCCTCGATATCAAGCTTCAGGATGTCGGGAGGTGCCGGCGCGAGAGTCTCCACGATGGTCTCCAGCCGCATGACGCTGGCCGTGACGGAAGATTGTCCCATGGCGGACGGTGTGGGAT
>JBCCVY010000332.1:0-3864 GCA_039194725.1 Pseudomonadota bacterium | reverse complement strand
GCGCCCTCGCGGAGCGCAGCCGCCTGGCGGCTGCTTGCGTGAGCGGAATAACACCAAGCTGTTGGACCAAAAAAAGAGCGGTCCGTAGAGGACCGCTCCGATTGTTGTCACCTTGCTTGAATGCCTCAGGGACAATCAGGCGTTCAGCCACCAGCGCTTGACGAAGTGGCCGCCGTCCATTTCCCAGCCGCCGCCGATGTTCGGACCGATGCCGACCTTCTTGTTGGTGGCGGCAACGTCCTGGCCAAATGCCGGTATCAGCGTGCCGCCGTCTCTGGAAATGAGCATCTGCACTTCCCTGTACATGGCGTTGCGCTTGGCATCGTCCAGCTCGCCGCGGGCTGCCTTCACCAGCTGATCGACCTTGTCCATCTTGATGACAGTGTCGTTCCATGGTGCGTCGCTGAGGTAGGCGATCGACAGGATCATGTCCTCGACCGGGCGCGCGCCCCAGTAGCACGAGCAGAACGGCTTGTTGTTCCAGATGTTGTTCCAGTAGCCGTCCTTGGCTTCACGGATGACATTCAGGTTGACGCCGATCTTGGCAAAGTGCTCGGCAAACAGCTGCGCCGCATCAAGCGCGCCGCCGTAAGCGGTTTCGGCCGAGTGCATGTCGATCTTGATGCCCTCCATGCCGGCCTTCTTGAGCAGGGACTTGGCCTTGTCGAGATCGTACTCGGTCTGCAGTTCACCATCGTAGGAGGCAAAGGCCGGGCCAAGCGGCTGATCATTGCCGACCGAGCCGTAACCGAACAGGATCTTGTCAACGAACTCCTGCCGCGGCAGGGCATGCTTCAAGGCCATACGGAAATCATGGTTGTCAAACGGCTTCACATCCATGCGCATGGGATGGGTGAACGCAAGGTTCGACTTCACCGCGATGACATTGACATGCGGCAGCCTCTTGAGAAGCCCAACTGTTTTCAGGGCCGGCCGGTTGATGATGTCCACATTCTGCGTGCTCAGAGCGGTCTGGCGTGCCGTATCATCGAGAATGGTGGTGATTTCGGCACTGTCGACATAGCCGAACTCAGATCCCTGCCAGGCATTGGGGTTCTTCTCGAACGTGGCGCGAACTCCAGGGTCGAACTCTTTCAACAGATAACAGCCGGTACCGATCTTTGAGGTGACGTCCGCTTTGCCGTCCTTGGTCGGCACCACGTTCATGTGGTAGTCGGTCATCAGGTACGGGAAGGCGGCATTGGCTTCTGCCAGCGTCACAACGACAACGTCCTTTCCGTCAGCCGTCACATCGGTGATGCCCGCGAACACGCCCTTGGCGCCGGATTTGGAATCTTCACCGCGATGCACGTTGATCGAGTTGATGACATCCTCGGTGGTCAGGGACTTGCCGTCGGAGAAGGTGACGCCGTTGCGCAGCTTGAAGCGCCAGGTCTTTGCGTCAGCTGAAGACTCCCAGCTCTCGGCCAGGCCGGGAGCGGCCGAGTTGTCCTGTCCGACCTCTACCAGGCTGTCGCGAAACGCCCGGCTGATGGTGATCATGCCGGTCGCGTTGAAGCTTGCCGGATCAAGTGAATCGGTCGTGTTTGAATCGTTCAGCCCGGCCTTCATGTGGCCGCCTCGTTTCGGCTCGGCCGCGTGCGCTTCGCTCCACATGTTGGAGGCAGCAGCAACCGTCAGGCCCATAGCCGTCGCGCCAACCATGAACTCCCTTCTGGTCGTGCGGCTGTCATCGAGAATCCTGCTCAGCAGTTTTTTATCGTCCATTTCAATTTCCACCCGTTTTCATTTTTAGGTTTTGTCACTCCCTGATCCGTTCCGGAGACTTGCACTCAGTATCCCGGCTCATGGAACCCGGCAAAGTAATACAAATTGTATACAGAACACAATGGTCCTCAACAGCGATTGCGCATGTTTTTGCCGGAATTTGAGCATATCCGGCACCAAACCGCACATTTGACCATAGCGAGCGAGCGGCTTTGGCAGAGCCCGTCGCCAGCGGTCGATCACAACTCCGCACCGGCCTTGAACTCACCCCAGCGCAGGACGGCCTTGGCACCAATTGATGCAATCGGCTCCGGTGGCAGGCGGCTTGGTTGCGGCTGGCCGAGCATGTAACGCAGATGGTCGCTGTCATGGCCGCTGGCCAGGTCGGCTGCAAGCATGCCGGACAAGGTGCCCCTGGCGGCACCAAGTCCGTTCTGGCAACACGCGGAAAACAGTCCCTCGTCCACCTCTCCAAATGCCGCAACGTTGTTTCGGCTCAGGCACAAGAAACCGCCCCAGCAGTATTCCATTTCGACGCCGTTGAGCATGGCGAAGCGGGCGCGGAAGGTTTTGCCGTGGGCCTTGCCGAACGTCTTCAGCCTGACCTCATCAGCGGATCGGTCCGGGTTCCAAGTGAAACGGTTACGCACGATAATCCGAGTTCCGCCGGTGCCGGAAATTTTCCGGACCGTGGTGCCCATCGGGTCGGCCGGCGTAAACGCCCACAGGCGTTCACCGCCCAGCCTGCGCTGCTCGTCTTCGCTCAGCGCCCTGGTCATCGAGGCATACAGGCAGACATGCATCAGCCGCTGTTTGAAAAAGCCGAAGCTCTCAGCATGGCCGTTCACCGCCAATATGACCCTCGGGGCCTGAACACTGCCCTTACCCGTTTTCGCGGTCCAAACGCCTGCTGCCCGCTTCAGTTCCGTAACCGGCGAGTCCTCAAAAATTCCGACACAACGGGCGGCAAGGCCCGCCGCCATGCCGCGCACAAACAGGGCCGGCTGCAACATGGCTGTTCCGGGCGTGTAGAGCCCGCTGCGATAATAATCGGACCCGCACAATTCCTGCACCTGGCACCCGTCCAGAAGTTCATGGGGTTCGCCCAGCTTGGCAAGGTGCCTGGCGTAGGAAAGGTTGTGCCTCACCCCTTTTTCCGATGCCGCGACATTGGTCTTGCCGCTGACAACAAATGCTTCACGGGACATGTCATAGTCACTGGCAGCGTCTCGGGCAAAGCTGATAGCTGACCGATTCATGGCCGTCTGGATGCGGTCGGCCTCTGGCGCGCCTGCATAATCGTCGGAGGCCAGGTTATGCGGCAGATCGATCATGAATCCGGAATTGCGGCCGGCGGGCCCGGCTGCGATGCGGCGGGCTTCAAGCACAATGATCGACGCCTTCGGATGCAACTGCCGCAGTCGGCGCGCCGCCGCCAGGCCGGCAAAACCCGCGCCGATCACCAGCCAGTCGGCAACACGCTCGTCTTCCAGTCCGGGATAAGCCAATGCCGGAGGCAGAATGGCGTCCCAGGCGGCCGGTCCGGGGTCGCGCGCCTGACGGCTTACCTGAATCGTTGCCATAGACCCCTAATGCTCGTTGTTGAGGGCATCAATTGCCGGAATCTCGCGTTCACGCCTTGCGATGTAATCGCGCAGAGCCTCGTCCACCGCTTCATCCAGCTTCGGTTCCTCATAGGACGCCAGCAGTTTGTGCACGTGCTTGAGGGCGCGCTCGGTGATTTCCTGCGATCCGTCGGCGATCCACTGCTCCACAGAATTGTTGTCGAACAGCTCCGGCATGAAGAATGCGTCCTGGAAATTGGCCTGGGTGTGCGGGTGGCCGAGATAGTGGCCGCCAGGGCCGATGTCACGCACCGCCGCCAGCGCCTCGTCGAAATCGTCCCACTTGACACCTTCGGCCATGCGGTAACCCATGGCGCATTGCTCGGCATCGACAACAAACTTGGCCATCGAGCAGTGCATGCCGGCTTCGTTCCAGCCGGCTGAATGCCAGATGTAGTTGGCGCCGGCGATCAGCGCCGCCATCATCGTGGATGCGCTTTCGTAACCGGCCTGCGCATCAAACGTCTTGGCGCCGCCCAGGGTGTTCGACGTGCGCCACGGCACCCGGTAG
>JBCCVY010000331.1:0-3869 GCA_039194725.1 Pseudomonadota bacterium | reverse complement strand
CGACAGTGCGGGCGGGGCGGAGATGCTGAACGGCCTTGAAACCATAAATGACTATGTTGGCAAATGGGCCGCAAACCGGCCTGCGGCCGATCTTTATGCCATTGCGGGTGTCAGCTGAGCCGCTGCCGGAAAGCATCATGACAAAGCCAGTTGCATTCGTCCTGAAAGGCTATCCACGTCTGTCGGAAACATTCATCGCCCAGGAGATCCTAGGGCTTGAGCGAGCCGGACTGGCGCTTGAAATCATCTCTCTGCGCAGGCCGACGGACAAGAAGCGCCATCCGGTGCATGATGAGATCAGCGCGTCGGTGATGTACCTGCCGGAGTATGTTGGAGATGAGCCGTTACGCTGTATCAGGGCGTGGCTGAAAGCGCGGCGAATGACCGGTTACAAGGCGGCATTGCAGGCTTTTCGGCGCGACTGGGCGCGCGACAGGACACCCAACCGGGCGCGCCGGTTCGTGCAGGCGATGGTGCTGGCCGCCGAACGTCGCGACAAGGTGTCGTCGCTGCATGCCCATTTCATCCATACGCCGGCATCGGTGGTGCGGTATGCGGGCCTGATGCTGCAACTTGCCTGGACCTGTTCTGCACACGCCAAGGATATCTGGACCAGCGAGGACTGGGATCTTGCCGACAAGCTGGCCGAGGCGGACTGGGTAGTGACCTGTACCCGCAATGGTCACGCTGCACTGCAATCGCTGGCTCGTGAGCCTTCCCGTGTGCACCTGTCATATCACGGGCTGGACCTGTCGCGGTTTGCGGTGTTTGAAGACCGACGGCACGCCCGTGACGGCAGCGACGCCGCCGCGCCGGTCCGGTTTGTGAGTGTGGGACGGGCTGTCGCCAAGAAGGGCTACGACACCTTGCTGGATGCCTTGGCGCAGATG
The DNA here is from genome assembly GCA_039194725.1 of Pseudomonadota bacterium. Lineage (GTDB taxonomy): Bacteria > Pseudomonadota > Alphaproteobacteria > Rhizobiales > Aestuariivirgaceae > Anderseniella. The sequence goes on along the minus strand of JBCCVY010000331.1, from coordinate 2,979 downwards.
CCGAAGGATGTTCACTGGCGGTTCGACCATGCCGGCGGAGGAGAGCTGCTGGAGGAGTTGCAGAAGCAGGCCGACAGGGTTGGTGTCGCAGATCGCATTACCTGGCACGGCGCGATGGCCCAGAAAGACGTGCTGCAGCTGTATCGTGATGCGGACATATTCGTGTTGGCTTGCCGGATCGCTCCAGATGGAGATCGCGACGGACTGCCGAATGTGCTGGTCGAGGCGGCATCCCAGGGCCTGGCCTGTGTTTCAACTGATGTATCCGGGGTGCCGGAACTGGTTGACGATGACGTTCATGGCGTGCTGGTCAGTGCGGATGACCCGGAACAGCTCGCCTTGGCGTTGACCAGGCTTGCCCGCGACCCGGACCTGCGGACCCGGCTCGGCGCCGCGGCGGAGAGCAGGGTGCGCGGCCATTTTGATTATCAGGCATCCGTCGGTCAGCTGATGGACCTGTTTTCGCAGCGTGGACCGGGAGCGCGGCAATGAGGGTCATGCTCTATGTTCAGCACCTGCTGGGCATCGGCCATCTGGTGCGCGCCAGCCGCATCGCGTCGGCGCTGGAGGCCGACGGGCAGGATGTGACAATGGTGACCGGAGGTATGGCAGTGGACGGATTTCCGGATAAGCGGATCGCCAACGTCCAGTTGCCACCGTTGCGCAGCGCCGACGACAGTTTTTCAGGCCTGGCAGACCAGCACGGGCGGGAGGCCGGAGACGCGTTTCTGAACCGCCGCAAGGAGGCTTTGATCGGGGCATTCGAGAACATTGAGCCCGACTGCCTGATTGTCGAGGCATTTCCATTTGCGCGCCGCCAGATGCGATTCGAACTGTTGCCCCTGCTTGACCATGTCAATGCGCTGCCGCCGGGCAAGCGCCCGATGGTCGTGAGCTCCATTCGCGATATTCTGCAACCCAAGTCACCAAAGCGGGACATGGCCACCGCGCGCCTGGTGCAGGACTACTTCGACCTGGTGCTGGTACACGGCGATGAGCGTTTTGCGACGCTCGATGAGACGTTCTCCACCGCTACTTCAATTGCGGACAGGACGGTCTATACCGGCATGGTGGCGGCAGATGACGCGGACCCGTCTGATGCCGAGCGCTATGATGTGATCGTATCGGCGGGCGGCGGGGCAGTCGGTGGAGAACTGCTCGGCGCCAGCCTGGCGGCGCGCGCTCTCACCTCATTGAACTCTGCGCGCTGGCTGGTCGTGACCGGGCCCAACCTGCCTGATCCGGCGCTGGCGCGCCTGCAGTCCGAGGTCGCGGACGGTGTCGAAATTGTTCGCTTCCGACCCGACCTTGCAGGGCTGCTGCGGCGGGCCAAAGTGTCCGTCTCGCAGGCCGGCTACAACACCATTTCCGATGTGCTGCGGGCACAGTGTGCGAGCGTGCTGGTGCCGTTTGCCGCTCATGGCGAGCAGGAACAGACAAGTCGGGCAACTCGGCTGCAGGCCAACGGTTTGGCGGTGTGCGTCAAGTCAGATCAACTTTCCCCGGCAAATCTGGCTGCCGCCATCGATGCTGCCTGCGCGCAACATCGCGGGCAGGCGGCAGGTATCCGGCTTGATGGTGCCGGGGCAACTGCGGAAATCTTAAGGGCGCGTTACAACGCCTTCAGACACGCCCGATCAGCATGAACCGGGTGTACTTGGGCAACTGCAATGCACCGGCATAATTCAGTTTGCTTAACCCAGCCTGCTGCGTCAGTTCGTCGACACTGGCCACACAGTTCACATGCGTGGGCTCGGACGTGTAGTTGTTTGATTGCAACAGGACACGACAACCGGGTGGCAGCAGTGCCAGCCACTTCGGCAGGTCTGCTATGTGTTCGCAACTTGTGTTGATGACCAGGTCAGGTGCGTCGGGACCGGTGTAATCGAGCGCATACATGTCTGCGGTGTGGGCGTTGAAAGCTGCTCCGCCGGCGAGTTTTCGATTCAGTTTTTCTGCAATCGGGGCCACTGCGGGATCGATGTCAAAGCTGCTTATTGCCCTGATGCTGAACCTGGCATCATCGAACAGCATGGCAGGCAGAATGCCGATCCAGCCGCCCATAACCCAGATATGATCAAACGCGCCGGGTGTGTGGGTGGCCAGCATGTCCCTGGCCCATTGCTTGGAAGCGACCTGCTTGTGATTGAACGCGTTGTCGATCGGTGCTTCGGGAAACTCCGCGACGGTTGCCGCAAGTGCCGACAGCAGGTCGGAACAGGTGAACCGTGCGGCGCCGCGCAGCAGGTCAAAAACGTAATCCTTGTCAAAATGGCGGTCGGTCACTCTATTCACCTTTGCGGGACTGGTTGCGATTTCCAGTGGTATGAGCAATCAACCGCAGCTATGCTAGTGAAAACGTTACGGTAACCAAATTCCTACGAAGATTTGATGCAGCATGCAGCCGCGAAATTCTCAGGTGATCTGGCCGCCGGGCCGGTCGGCATGCCGCATCTGGCAGGGCCGGCGGCCGGTTTGCGTCAGGCGGTAGCGGCGCATTTTGTGGACGGGATTGCCAACATTGTCGAGATCGGCGGACACCTTCGTCCGGTCTCGGGTTTCCTGCGTCACGTGCCCGAAAGCTTCGTCTGTATCGACCCGAAATCGGAGCCTTTCGAATCGGATACACTTAACGGGGAACCATGCCGGGTGCGGCAGATCGCGCGTAAGTTTCAGGATGTGGACCTCGAACTGCAGCCCGGCAGCTATGGTCTGGTGTTTGTCGGGTATTCTTTAAAGGCGTTTGGGAGTCAGGAGGCAATAGGGCGGAAACTGTTCTCGCTAATCGACAATTCCGCGGTTACGGTTATTGAGTTTTCGCCCAACCTGGAGCGGGCAAGCGAGCAGATGGAGAGTTTGCTGAAACGCCCTGAGACGGAGACAGTTTGCTCATTGGATTTCTCCATTAAAGACGGTGCATTCGAAACGACCGAATACGGAGCCCGCAGACTGATCGTGCTGCGTCCTGCCGGCGGCGGT
>JBCCVY010000330.1:0-3898 GCA_039194725.1 Pseudomonadota bacterium | reverse complement strand
TGCGGGCAGTCTCAATATCGTCCCAACCGGAACAATCAACCAGATCGAGCGCTCCGGCTCTGTACCTCGCATCGCTGAGCCGAAGCCGGACCACCTCGCCTGCAACCAACCCCCATGTCGCACGCTGTATCCAGTCGCGCTCCTGATTGGGCAACAAGTTCACGTGCCGGCGGCCCCATTCAAGCAACAATCTTTTTTTCGGCAGAATGGTCGACAGCGGTTTCAGGCAGGCCAACTGAGCCGTAATCGGCAGCCCAAACCCGGTTAGGATATGAGGTAACAACACGGATCGGTTACCCGTTCTCGGTTCGCTCCATGAACGCAACCAAGTTGCCAATACTTGCCAGGCATTCCGCTGTCAGATGCTCGTCTCTCAAGGTCCGGCCTGTCTTGGCCTCGATATCCAACAACAACTCGAGACATCCGATCGAATCAAGTTCTGCACCTCCCTCGCCGATCGGCGTTGACAGGCTCAGGTCACCCTCATAATCGGGCGCAAGCCTTCTCACAGATTCAATCGCGAGTTCGGAAATTGTTTTGGTCATTGTGCCGCCGTCCTGCATTCAGTCACTTCTGTACTCTGGGACCAACCTTAAACAGAGTCTAAGTGAAGAAGAACCGAATTCGCGCCGTTCGACACGGATTTATGGTTCCACATGGCCCGTCATCCCATCGCGGCCAGTCGCGCGATCGCTTCCTTGACCTGACCAGCCTTCTGGTCAAGTTCCTCACGGCGCTCCCTCGTTTCCTCAATTACCGCCGGCGGCGCCTTGGCGACGAAGCCGGCATTGTTGAGCCGGCCATCGATGGATGCGATGTCCTTGGCGGTTTTCTCCAGCTCCTTTTCAAGCCGGGCCTTTTCCGCACCGAAGTCGATGACGCCGGCCAGCGGCAGGGCCACAACCGCCTCATCCAGCACGATCTGGGCGGAGCTTTCCGGAACCTCGTCTGCAAACGTCAGGCTGTCGAGCCGGGCAAGCCTGGAAATTTCAGCCATCCATGCCGTTGCCCGGGCCTTTGACTGATCACCGGGATGGGCCAGAACACACGGCACCTTTGCACCGGCAGGCACGTTCATTTCCGAGCGCACCGAACGGATCTCGGTGATCAGACGGACCACCCAGTCGATCTCGTCTGCAGCATCACTCGCTTCCAGGCCTGCATAATCCGGCCAGGATGCCTGCACCAGCATGTGGTCGCGCCCCATCTCTCCGGCAGTCTGCTGCCACAGCTCTTCGGTGATGAACGGCATGAACGGGTGCAGCAGCAGCAGTATCTGGTCCAACGCCCACGCGGTCGCCGCACGGGTTTCGGCCTTTGCCGCTTCGTCTTCACCGTTGAGGATCGGCTTGGACAGTTCCACGTACCAGTCACAGAAGGTGTGCCAGATGAAACTGTAGAGCGCGCCGGCCGCGTCATTGTAGCGATGTTCTGCGATGCCCGATGTCACCGCGTCGCGGGTCCGCGCAGCTTCCCCGGCGATCCAGCGGTTGAGGGTGACCTTGCACAGCGCCGGATCAAACCCGTCAACACGCGCGCACTCGTTCATCTCGGCAAAGCGCGCCGCATTCCACAGCTTGGTGCCGAAATTACGATAGCCTTCAACCCGTTGCGCAGACAGCTTGATGTCGCGTCCCTGCGCCGCCATGGCCGCCAGCGTAAAGCGCAATGCGTCTGCACCGTACTCTTCAATCAGGTCGAGCGGGTCGATGACATTGCCTTTCGACTTTGACATCTTCTGGCCCTTCTCGTCCCGCACCAGCGCGTGGATGTAGACCGTGTCAAATGGCACCTGCGGTGACCCGTCCGGTTTCTGCATGAAATGAAGGCCCATCATCATCATGCGGGCGACCCAGAAAAAGATGATGTCAAAACCGGTGACCAGCGTGTTGGTGGGATAATAGCGCTGCAGTTCGTGCGTGTTTTCCGGCCAGCCCAGCGTGGAGAACGGCCACAGGGCGGACGAGAACCAGGTGTCCAGCACGTCTTCATCGCGGGTCAGCTTGACCCGGTGGCCGTAATGGGTTTCCGCCTGTTCCTCGGCCAGGGCTTCGTTCTCTGCGACGAACACCGTCCCGTCCTCGCCGTACCAGGCCGGAATCTGGTGTCCCCACCACAATTGGCGCGAGATGCACCAGGGCTGGATGTTGCGCATCCACTCGAAATAGGTCTTGTCCCATTGCTTGGGCACAAACACCGTATCGCCCTGCTCCACCGCTTCGATGGCCGGCTTGGCCAGGGTGGCCGCGTCAACATACCATTGGTCGGTGAGGAACGGTTCAATCGGAACATTGCCCCGGTCGCCGTGCGGCACCATGTGGGCGTGCGGTTCGACCTTCTCCAAAAGCCCCCTGTCCTCGAACATGGCAACAACCAGCTTGCGCACCTCAAACCGGTCCTTGTCGTGCAGTGCAGCGATTGTGGCTGTCAGTTCATCCGTCTCCGGCACACCGGCCAGGAAGTCCTCATTGCCGTCCAGGACAATGGTCCCGGCAACGTCCATGACATTTATCCTGGCCAGGTCATTGCGCTTGCCAACCTCAAAGTCATTGAAGTCGTGCGCCGGCGTGATTTTCACAGCGCCAGAACCTGCTTCCGGATCGGCATATTCGTCCGCCACGATGGGGATCAGGCGCCCGACCAGCGGCAGCGCGACATGCTTGCCGACCAGGTCCTTGTAGCGCTCATCGTCCGGATGCACCGCGACGCCGCTGTCACCCAGCATGGTTTCAGGCCGCGTCGTGGCAACGGTGATGAAGCGGCCCGCTTCCCCGTCGATCGGGTATTTGAAGTGCCATAGGTTGCCATTGGTCTCGACCTGCTGAACTTCCAGGTCGGAAATCGCAGTGAGCAATTTCGGGTCCCAGTTCACAAGGCGCTTGTCCTTGTAGATCAGGCCTTCACGGTACAGCTGGACAAATACCTTCAGAACAGCCTGCGACAGGCCTTCATCCATGGTGAAGCGCTCGCGTGACCAGTCACACGATGCACCCAGCCGGCGCAGCTGACCGATAATGGTGCCGCCGGACTCCGCCTTCCAGGTCCAGACCTTTTCCAAAAAGGCCTCCCGGCCGATATCACGACGGCCCGGCTCCTGGCGCTCCATCATCTGGCGCTCGACAACCATCTGGGTGGCGATGCCGGCATGATCCAGGCCCGGCTGCCACAACACATCCCTGCCCCGCATGCGTTCAAACCGGCACAGAATGTCCTGCACCGTATTGTTCAGCGCGTGCCCCATATGCAGCGACCCGGTGACATTCGGTGGCGGGATAACGATGCTGAACGGGTCGCCATCAGGTCTCTGGTTGGCGCGGAAGGCGCCGGACGCTTCCCAGGCTTCGTAAAGCCGGGCTTCAATATCAGCGGGTGTAAAGTGCTTGTCGAGCATCGCAGTAGTGGAATCTTTTGTGGAAATTGTCGATTTGTAGCGCGGTTAAACACTACGCGCCCGCGACTTGCAACAGGTGTCCGGCAATCAGCGGTGGGCTGACCCCGCTACCAGCAGTGATTTGCCGTGGCACTATCGTCTGAGGCCCGTGATCCTGGCAATTTCCTCGCGCACGGCCACCTCGACAATCGGGCTGAGATTGTCGGCCAGCCACTGTTCGATCATCGGCCGTATCATGGCGGTGAACGCTTCCTCGCTGGGCATGGCAGCAGCCACCTGGTCCGGCAGGTGCTGGTCAATCCAGACAACAAGCTCCGGTTCGATGACCTGGCGGATCATGGCCTCAAGCCGCAAACTCGGCTCACCATCGTCGGCATCGGACAGAGTGTCGGCTTCAGCCGGCTCGTCAGAATCGGGCTTGTGTTCGGCATTGGCATTGGCCGGTTCCCCGATATCATCCTCGATGGTCACCTGGCTGGCTGTTACAAGGGGGACAGCCATGTCCTG
>JBCCVY010000329.1:0-3926 GCA_039194725.1 Pseudomonadota bacterium | reverse complement strand
GGTCTTGATGGTTCTCGCCTCGACCATGCCGGCAAGTGCCGACCCCGCCGCCGGCAAGAAGATGGCGAAGCAGAAATGCCAAGTCTGTCACGGCATCGACGGCATCGCCAAGATCCCGATTGCGCCCCACCTTGCCGGCGAAAGCCAGATCTACCTGGAAACCCAGCTGAAGGCGTTCAGAAACGGCAAGCGCGAACATGAGATGATGACGGTTGTCGCCAAGGATTTGAAGGACGACGAGATTACCAGTCTCGCCCAGTGGTACAGCTCAATAAAGATCACCGCCACGATGCCGGAATAGACAAACCAACCCTTTGTCCATTTGCCGGGCCGTCGGCAGAACCGGATCACAGCAACTCGGCAATCGGTGGAACTTTCTTCCAGGCAGGCACCGGCTGCTGCTTGCCTTGCTTGGGAATGTGGCGAGACGCAGCGACCTGCTCCATCTGCGGTACATAGCGCGGACAGTTGGGAAAGATGTGGCTTACGTCGACCTGCACGATACGTTGTGCACCCGGATAGGTCGCAAGTTCAGGATGGTCATCATGCACGCTGGCCACACCGTTCACCCGCAGCCTCAGGTAGAGTTCGCCCTGTCCCTCCTCTGCCCCAAACTTCATGAACAGAAGGCCCACATTGGGGTTCTTCACGATGTTGCCGAGTGACTTGTACATCCTGTTGCCGTCATAGTCGGGAAACACCAACTGACCGGGCGCCGTAACGCGCACAAAACCAGGCGCACCGCCTTTGAAGGAACAGTCTGTGTTGTCGCCTGCCGACGTGGCCAGAAAGAAGAATGGCACCGCCTCGACAAAGTCTCGGAACTCGTCGGTGAACTCGGATGTCTCGACCATGTCAACGATCCGGTCGGCCACGGCACGGCCGCCATACCTGTCCTGCAGCTGGCGGTTACCGTCATGGAACATCGGCATTGTGTTGCCCTCCTCCCTGGTCCCGTTTGATCTGCAACCTCACCATAAAGCGTCACAATGTCCATCATGAGGAGCCTGGCGGCAACAATCGGCCGACAGCACACCCATCGACATGACCGCACCAGGACATGCAGGCGCATCCCGCCAGAATCTGAAGAAACTGCCCACATGGCATCTGACTCGACGCATCATTGATTAAATGCAAGCCTCTGAATTAACTAGATTAAAGCCGGCACCACAGCGAGTTGCGGCAACTAGGCTGAAACTGTTGCCTCAGTCGGGACTATGGGTCCGCACACAGTTGCGTCCTGCGTCCTTGGCAGCGTAGAGCGCACCGTCGGCGGACTTGATGAGATCCTGCGGCCGGCGGCCTGAGCCCGGGAATGACGCCACGCCGGCCGATATGGTGATATGTGGCAGGAGCGCGTCGCCATAGCGGATATCGGTGTCGGCCACACGGTCGCGGATCTGTTCTGCAGCGCGCTCGGTTGCGGCAAGGTCGGCACCGGGCACCAGCAGCGCAAACTCCTCGCCGCCGAACCGACATGCCATCTGGCCATCGCTGCAGGTTTCGCGCAGCGCTTCACCGACGCGCGACAGCACCACGTCACCGGCATCATGGCCATGGGTGTCGTTGAAGCTCTTGAAGTGATCTGCGTCGAGATAGACGAGACCAAACGGCCGGTCCGTGCGGTCGCTCTTGGCGATCAGCCGGCGCATCGCGTCCAGGAAGAACCGCCGGTTGTAGAGCCCGGTCAGCGGATCGCGGGTCGACTGGTCATACAGTTCGTCACGCAGTTTGACATTGGCGATGGCGAGGCTGATGCGCTCGCCGCATTGCACCGCGAAGGTGCGCGCGCCGGTGGTGGCATCGTCTTCCTCGCGGCTACCGGTGTCGCCCGCAAGCCGGACATGCATCAGCCCGACAGTGTCACCATGCGCGATGATCGGCACGCAGATGTAGGGAACCTCAGTGTCAGGCCCAAGCTGTTCGGCGACGTGCTGGCAGGTAAAGCTGATGCTGCCAGGGTTGTGAATGTAGGCCCGGCCCCGTCGCAGCGCCCAACAACTGTCGGGCGCAATGTGGTCGTGCAGGTCCGGGCTTGACCACTGGCAGGTTCCGTCGAGCACGTCCCTGGAGTTGGAATAGATGTAGAGTTCGCCCGTCGAGCCGGCAAGCGCGCTGGCCATGAACTTGCGCACCACCATGTAGAGTTCGTCGAGCGACTTGCACGATTGCAGCCACTCGTCGAGTTCCGACAGCAACTGCGCCTCCTGCTGGCGGGCACGCTCGGCAACCAGCGCTGCGCGGGCACGCGCTTCTGCTTCCTCGGCAGCCTTTCGTGCACGGTCGAGTTCATCGGCGGCCTTGCGGGCCTCGGTCACATCCGTGAACGTCACAACAAAACTGCCGCCACGTGCCGGACGGGCGTTGGTCGCCACCACCCGGCCCGATGGCATCAAGCGGTCGAAACTGAACGCGCGGCTGGAATTGAAACGTGCCTTCGTCTGGTCGGCAACGGCCTGCGAAATCTCGCCGCGCGCAACGGCAGCCGCCAGAAAGTCATCACGGCGGGTGCCTGCGCCCAGTGTGCTCTCGTCGATCTCGAGCACCTCGAACACCCGGACATTGTGCAGCTCGCACACGCCATCGGCAGACCACACCAGGATGCCCTGCTCCATAGTGTTCATGACCTGCATGGCAAGATCGCGCGCGCCTGGCGCATCGGCAAGCGTCATCACGTTCACCGCACCGGATCGTGTTTCGACGGTCATCGAACTTCCCCCATGATTTCCCGGCCAGTATGAACGCCAAAGCTTTCATGCCCGTTAAGGCTGTGGTGCGGATTTGAGCGGCATCGGCCGTCTCACGTCAGCTAGGCCGGCCACCGGTGCCGGTTGTCGGACAAGTCAACTCAGCGGGAAGCTGTCCAGGCGTTCGCATCCGGTTTCCGTCACCACAACCTGGGTTTCGAGCTTGATGCTTTCACTGTCAGCCTCTGCAATCAGGCTTTCGATACACACGACCATGCCAGGCTCGAACTGCCCCGACATGGCACCGGGCCCCCAATCGACATGCAGCGGGATCACCGGCCACTCATCTGCCATGCCGACGCCGTGCACCGCCAGCGAATAGCGGTATGGAACATGGCGATCCGGAATGCGCCAGCTTTTTTCATTGAACTCGAAGAAGCTGACACCGGGCCTGACGAGGTCAAGGTTGTGACGGATCTGGGACAGCGCCGTATCGTACAGCCGCTGCTGCGTGTCGGTCATTGCCACATATCCGCATGTCCACGACCGGGACAGGTCCGCGCAGTATCCGTACGGGCCGATCATGTCCGTGTCGAAGGAGATCATCTCACCGGCCCGGCATTCCCGGTCAGAGCACTCCTGATACCATGGCTTGGTTCTCGGCCCGCAGGTCAGCAGCTTTGTTTCCAGCCAGTCACCGCCGGAGCGTGCGTTCTCGAAATGCAGATGCGCCCATAGCTCTTGCTCGGTCACTCCGGGCAATGAATGCTGATAGATGCGCGCCATGCCGGCTTCGCAGACCCGTATCGTCCAGCGCATCAACTCGATCTCGTCGGCAGATTTTATCGACCTGGCGGTCTCGGTGACCCGTGTGCCTTCGACATAGGTCAGCCCTCTTGCCTCAAGCGCGTGCACGCCACCGCCGTCGAGCCTGTCACAGGCAATGCGGGTGTTTCCGCCACCGTGTTTGCGGACCAGGCCGGCAATTTCATCCGCCCAGGCGTCCACCGCGCCGTCCAGCTTGTCGCCGCAGGCCATGAACATCCAGGGCCTGGCGGTTCTCACTTCATCGATGCCCGGCAGCCCTTCACACAGTTGCAGGCATCCCTTGAATTCGAACATGATGGCCGGGCCGTCAGCCATGATCAGCGCGTAGCGCATGGGATTGTGCAGGGTCCAGACCTGCATGTTCGAACAGTCAAACGCGTAGCGGATATTGCAGGGGTCGTAGAGCAGCAG
>JBCCVY010000328.1:0-3946 GCA_039194725.1 Pseudomonadota bacterium | reverse complement strand
TGCGCGGCAGATCGGTGTAGGTCATCTCGATGGGGCGCGACGGTATGCGCGCGCGCACATCGGCAAACACCCGCCGCCACAGGTCGACTGAAGTGCCACCATCGGCTGCGCCCATATCCGTGGCGCGAAAAATGCTGCCGTCATCCGGCGGATCCATACGGGCAACTGCGTCCAGCACCAGACTGGCCGCCTTGTCCATTACATGCTTGGCGCCAATCGTGGCCTTCGAGTAGTAGCCATCGCCTTTCATGGCCATGAAGCCGGCGGTTCCCGGTGCCTTGTTCATGTTCGACTCCCTGTTTGCCCTTCCAGCGGAATATCAGACCAGATTTCGTCCGCTGTATAGATCGCCGGCCAAAAAAACGCCCTCCCGAAACTTCGGGAGGGCGCTATCAAAGTCGTGCAGTCGAGGCAATCAGGCTTCGACGGCGTACTCTTCACAGAAGAAGTACCGGGTCGGATGGATGGCAAAGCCCTTCACCCGCTTGTCCATCGGAATGAAAAGCTTGCGCCACAGCGGTTGGGCGATCGGTCCGTCTTCCTGCATGATCATTTCCAGCTTGCCGAGCAATTCGGTGCGCGCTGCCAGATCAAGAGTGCCCTCGGCCTGTGTCAGGATGCCGTCGAACTCAGAATTGGCATAACGGGTTTCGTTCCACGGCACGCCTGTGCGATAGTCAAGACCAAGCACCATGAAGCCAAGCGGCCGGTGCGCCCAAGACGTAAAGCCGAACGGCACCTTGTCCCAGACATCCCAGAACTTGGCGGACGGCAACACGTTCATCTTGACGTTGACACCGGCTTCCTTCCACTGCTCGACGCAGGCTTCGACCACAGCAAGTTCCCAGGCCGGGTCCGGCTTACAGGTGATTTCCGCCTCGATGCCGTCAGCGTAGCCGGCGTCCGCCAGCAGTTTCTTGGCGGCTTCCACGTCGCGGGCCATGACCGGCAGCTTCTTGTAGTCCGGATGGATCGGGCAGACATGGTGATGTTCTGCCGTGGTCCCCAGGTCGCCAACGGCGATCTCGGTGGTCTTGTCCACATCACAGGCCAGACGCATGGCTTTGCGGACCCTTGGGTCGTCAAACGGTTTCTTGTCGACCTGCATGCGCACAACGCCAGTCGATGCGGTTGTGGTGTCATATATGTCGATGTGGTCCATTGCCTTGAACAGATCAAACTGCTCTACATTGCCTTCATAGACGCCATGGACCTGCTTGGACTGAACAGCGGCGGCAGATGCGGCCGTGTTGTCGCCCAGGTCAACGAACTCCACCATATCCAGATGGGCCTTTGAATTCTCGCGCTTCTTGAGGACTGCCTTGCGGCCCACCTCGAACTCCACCAGTTCAAAGTCACCGTGGCCGTTTGAGCCGAGGCCGAACTCTCCGTTTTCAGCCGGATCAAGAATAGCCAGCGGATAGTGGAATAAATGCTCTGGTACCGCGACCTGTGCTTCCTTCAGGTTCAGCACCAGTGTCTTGTCGTCCTTGGCTTCGATGGCGTTGGCATCCCACAGCTCAGTGGTCATGACCGCTTCGCCCTTGTCATCCTTCTTGCCGGAGTCGATCTCGTTGAGCATGTAGCCCTTCATCAGCCCCACAACGGATGAACCGGTTGCGGCATCCAGGCAGTGTTTGATGTTCCACGCCAGCTGTTCAGCGGTCAGCTTGCCGCCCTTGAACCACTCAATCTCGTCGTTGACAGTGAATGTCCAGGTTTTCAGATCGTCGGAGGCGGACCATGAGGCCAGGTCCGGGCGGGTCACGTTGTCGACGCCGGTGCGGGTGATGTAGCGCACCATCTGGCGGGTGATGTTGGAATCATAAATCCATGAAAACGTATGCGGGCTGTTGATCTTGGGCACACGCATGCCGATTTTCAACGTGCCGCCCTTGGGCATGTCGGCCGCGCGCGCAGGCGATGCGATCGGCTGGCCGGTAATCTTGCCGGCCCACATGTAGGCTGCACCGGCAGACATGCCGAGCAAAGTCGAATACCGAATGAATTCACGGCGGTCGATAAGCTTGTCGGCAAGCTGCTGTTTCAGCTTAGGTATCCAGATATTTTCTCTGTCAGACATAATAACGCTACTCCTCCCGAGGTTACACAACGCAAATGAACGCCGTCACTTGGCATGTCATCGCACTAGATGTCAGCCTATCACCCGGACCTCCGGACGCAAGACCGCAAACCGGAATTTCCTACCGTCCTGCGGCAGTTGTTTCCAAGGCAAATCATGGCAGGTCGGCACAACGTGCCGCTCCACTCGTAAGCGACACTTGCATGCCGAATAAAGACACATCAGGCGCTTTTCATGTCTCATACGGGACTGAACAGCGGCCAGCAGCGAAAACCGTCACGAAACGCTGTCAGGCAGAACCGCCTTGCGTTGCTCCATGAACGCCAACAGTTGTTCGTCGACAGCCGGGTCCAGATCGGGGGCTGCATAGTCCTTGAGCTGCCTGGTCCAGATCGCATTTGCGCGTTGGGCAGCATCTTGAGAACCATCGGCCAGCCACTGCTCGAATGAATTGTTGTCTGCGATCGAGGACCGGTAGAAGGCGCTCTCGAAGTTTCGCTGCGTATGCGCGGCACCGAGAAAGTGCCCGCCCGGGCCGACTTCCTGCAGCGCATCCATCGCCAAGGTTTCGTCGTCGACCTCAATGCCCTTTGCCAGAACATGCATCATGCCGAGCTGATCGGCATCCATGACAAATTTTTCGTAAGACGAGCACAGTCCGCCTTCGAGCCATCCGGCCGAGTGCAGGGCGAAGTTCACGCCCGACTGTAGGGTCGCCAGGATTGTCTGAGCCGATTCCTGCGCCGATTGCGCGTCCGGCAGCTTGGAGGCCGTGAATGAGCCGCCTGAGCGGAAGGGCAGGTTGAGCCTGCGCGCCAGCTTGGCGGCCCCGTTCAAAAGGAGCGAACCTTCCGGGCTGCCGAAGGTCGGCGCGCCGGACTGCATGGAAATGGAACTCACAAAGGCACCGAACACGACAGGTGCGCCCGGACGGATGAGCTGTGTCAGCGCACAGCCTGCCATGGCCTCGCACAGAACCTGGGACAGTGTTCCGGCAACGGTGACAGGGCTCATTGCACCCGCCAGAATGAACGGCGACACGATGCAGGCCTGGTTGTTCTTCGCGTAAACTTTCAGCGCACCCAGCATCGTGGCGTCGAACACGAGCGGCGAGTTCGCATTTATCAGCTGGATCATGACGCAGTTCTGATCGACGAACTCCTCGCCGAAGGTGATCTGCGCCATCTTGACGGAATCTTCCGCGCGCTCCGGCGCGGTGACCGACCCCATGAACGGCTTGTCGGAATACTTGATATGCGAATAGACCATGTCGAAATGGCGCTTGTTCACCGGCAGGTCGACCGGTTCGCAGACCGTCCCGCCCGAGTGGTGCATCCAGGGCGACATGTAGGCAAGCTTCACGAAGTTGCGGAAGTCCTCGATCGTACCGTAGCGGCGGCCCTGGTCCAGATCGGTTACGAAGGGCGGGCCGTAGACCGGTGCGAACACCAGATTGTTTCCGCCGATCTCAACGTTGCGGGCCGGGTTGCGGGCGTGCTGGGTGAACTGGGACGGCGCGGTCTTCAGGATCTCGCGCAGCATGTCTTTCGGAAACCGGACACGCTCGCCGTCGACTTCCGCGCCGGCGTCCTTCCAGATCTGAAGCACTTCGGGGTCTTCGCGGAATTCCAGTCCGATTTCCGCAAGAATCCGGTCCGCATTCGCTTCGATCTTCAAAACACCCTCTTCGCTGAGGACATCATAGATCGGCAGTTTGCGGGAAATATACGGGACAGCCTGGCCGACCGGACCCGCTTGCCTGCGCTCGCGGCGGGCGGATCGGCCTCTGCGGCCCGACGGGGCGGCGTCTGACATCATTCAGCTCCAAGGATGGTGTTTTGAGTTGTGCGTAGTCTTTCTCAG
>JBCCVY010000327.1:0-3971 GCA_039194725.1 Pseudomonadota bacterium | reverse complement strand
TTGCTGCGATTGAGAAAAAGTACGGCGTGCCCAAAGAGATAATCGTTGCGATTTGGGCCATGGAGACGGATTTTGGCGCCAACCGCGGCAATATGAATGTGTTCCGTTCGCTGGCGACACTGGCCTATGACTGCCGCCGTTCGGCGTTCTTCAAGAACGAGCTCATGGCGGCGCTGAAAATCGCCCAGCGCGGCTGGATGTCGCCGCGGCAGATGCGCGGAGCCTGGGCCGGTGAACTTGGCCAAACCCAGTTCCTGGCGTCGAGCTATCTGAACTATGCGGTTGACTACAACGGTGACGGCCGGCGTGACCTGGTGCGCTCAACCGCCGATGTGCTGGCGTCGACGGCAAACTATCTCAAGCGCAAGGGCTGGCGCCGTGGCGGCGGCTTCAAGCAGAGAGCGCTGGCGGAATGGAACAAGTCGTGAAAGTACCAGGTGGCCATTGCCGTGTTTGCTGAACGGGTGAAGTAGCATGGTGTTTGACTTCGACGCCCGACTGTCGGCGGCGGCTACGAGCAAGGCGTCCAAGTTTTCTGGTTATCCGCCATATCATTTCGTTGGCGGAAACATAGATGAGCCGACAGTTCCGGCAGACGCGCTCGCCGATGTGGTTGGTCAAGTCGTCCGGGAACACGGTCATGACCTGGCGAAATACGGCATGGACAGCGGCCCGCAGGGGCATCTGCCGCTGCGCGAGTTTATCTGCGATTGCCTGAAGCAGCGTGCCGAGATTGCCGTCACGGCGGATGAAGTCCTGCTCACCAGCGGTTCTCTGCAGGCCCTTGACCTGGTCAACAAGGTGCTGCTGGACAAGGGCGACATTGTGCTGCTGGAGGCGGCAAATTATGCCGGTTCGCTGAGCCGGCTGGATGCGCTTGGGGTCGATTATCAGGGGATTGACCTCGATCGCGACGGCATGTGCATGGATGGGCTGGAACGGGCGCTCTCGGCGCTGGCTGCGGCAGGCCGCAAGCCGAAATACATCTACACCATTCCCACCATCCAGAACCCCACAGGATCCGTCATGCCGGTTGGGCGGCGGCGCGAGATGCTGGCGCTGGCCAGAGCCCACGACGTGCCGATCTTTGAAGACGACTGTTATGCCGATCTGGTGTTCTCCGGACAGCGTCCACCGGCCATCCATGCTCTTGATGAGGATCAGCGGGTGATCTACTGCGGCACGTTCTCCAAGACCATCGCGCCTGCCTTGCGGGTCGGTTACCTGGTTGCGCCCTGGTCGTTCATGAGCTCTGTCCTGCCGCTGAAAACCGATGCGGGCAGCGGCGCGCTGGAGCAGTTGGTGCTGGCGGAATACCTGCCGGCGAACTTTGAAGATCATGTCTCAAGCCTGCTCCCGGTGCTGAAGGCAAAAGCCGATGCGCTATGCGATGCACTGGATGAACATTTTGGAGATTGCGTGGCATACGAGCGGCCCGTTGGTGGCATCTATCTTTGGGTAACGCTGCCGGAGGGTGTTGATACCGACCAGCTTTTTCAGGCAGCGCTGGAGCAGGGCGTGGAGATCAATCCGGGTTCCCAGTGGACGGTTGATGGCGCGGCCAACAGGCACCGCATGCGCCTGTGCTTCGGACATCCCAGTTTAGAGACTATCCGCGGCGGCATCGCCAAACTGGCAGACATCTGTTTCGAGCAATTCGGTGTTCCAGTGAGAAGCGGCAATGTCGAGCGCGGTCAAGCGCCGGGTTCGCGCTCATGAAGGTCCGACTGCTGACCGAAAATCTCGCCTCCGACATGGTCTGGCTTGCAGAATGGGGCTTCAGTGCCTGGATCGAATTCGACGATATCACGGTCCTGTTCGACACCGGATACTCTGATGTGTATTGCCGCAATGCCGCGCATGCCGGCATAGATCTCGAACAGGCGGACTTTATCGCCCTGTCACACTTTCATCGAGATCATACCCGCGGCCTCCTGTTCCATCCGTTCCAGGCGCGCAAACCCCTGATTCTGCATCCCCGGGTGCTGACAGCCGTTCTGGACACCAAGAAGCAGACCGTTCGCGACGACTATGCGGAAATCCAAAACCGCATTGCCCGGGACTTCGACGTGCGAACAACCACCGGCGTACTGGAGTTCTCCACAGGCGCATTTTTTCTAGGCGAGATTCCCCGGGTGACCGGGTTTGAAAAGGGTGCGTTTTTCGACGATCCGATGATTGACGATACAGCATTGAGCTTCCAGACGCCCAAGGGAGCGGTGGTCATTTCCGGATGCTCACATGCGGGCATCTGCAATATCTGCGAGTATGCCAAGTCCGTCACCGGGCAGCAGTTGTACGCCGTCATCGGCGGGTTTCATCTGCTGCATTCCGAGGAGCCGCCGGTCGAGCAGACGATTGACTACTTCAAGCATGAGCGCCCGGAGGTACTGATGCCGATGCACTGCGTGGATTTCGACATACAATCGCGCTTCCAGCAGGAGTTCGGCGGCCCGAGGCCAGGCGCCGGCTCGGTGATCGAACTCTAGAGGGTAGTGTCAACCTCTGGCAATGTTCCCGGCTATCGGCGTCATGTTCTTGATGTTGTCGAACATGGGCGACCCAAGCTCTGCAGCTTTTTTGATCTCATCGAGCACATTGTCCGATGCGTCGGTCTGCACTTTCACGTCATAACTCAGTTCTCCAAAACCGGGCCGCACCGATTGATCAATGTCGAGATAGCCGCGCAGGTCGAACGGCGCATTGACCGTGATCTCAAGGTCGCTGAAATCGATGCCGCGAAGATTGGCATGGGTGACCCAGCCGATGGTCAGGCACGATCCAAGCGCGGCGAGCAGCAGCTCCATAGGGTCGATGTTCTCGTCTTTGCCGCCGAGTGGTGTCGGCTCGTCGGTCTTGATCGTAAAACTGCGCGCGTGGGTTGTCGCCTGTGCGCCGCCAAGCCACTTGGTCGTGCTTGAGAAGCTGCCCTTGGCCTCTTCCGGGTTCTTCTCCAGATGGGCCTTGGTGTTTTTCATGGTTTCGATGTCCAAGGTGGTGCAGCTTGGCATTGCGTCTGTCATTGGTCTGGACTCCCTGTTTTTCAGTTTAGTTGAACGTCAGTCAGTCTGCCGAGAAACCGCCGCAGCAGGTCGGCTTCATCCGCCGCCAGCCCGGCAACGAGCTCGTCGCATAGTGCAACCTGGTCTTCCTCGACCGCCGCGATCAGCGCACATGCCTTGTCCGTGGCCATCAGCATGACCACCCGCCTGTTGGCTTCCGGTCGTTGGCGCTGCGCCAGTGCGCGTCGGCACAATTTGTCGGCAAGATTGGTCGCGCTTGACTGGGCCAGTCCTACACCACGGGCGAGTTCGCTCATCTGGACCGGCGAATTGCGGACAATGAAACGAACTGCCGTAATTTCGGCAGGCGCCAGTGGCGGTGAAAAGCGACTGGCATGATCCTGCTCGATCTGCGTCATGCGTCCCGACAATTCGAGGATCAGGTTTTGAAGTTCCTGGCCAGCAATCATTCCATTTCCAAATATTTCGAATTTCGAATTATTCGAGTATTGTATGGATTAAGCGGAGAGTCAAGCCGGGCGTGGGTAGCGCTTCTGTATTGCGTCGCCCGTCAAGCATCCGCCGCGGGCAATTCGACAGTACGGCTGGAGGCGGCACGTTCGAACGAAGCAGTCAAAGTAGCTGAACGATGGCGAATCATTTCAGGTTGTGACCTAGGATAGTGTTCAACGCCTGGTGGAAGCGACCGTAGTCGCTACTCGCTGAGCATGATGTGGGCTTGCAGGGCCGAGCAGGCCGAGTTTCGGTATCTGTTTCGTATACGCAAATGGTCAAATTGTAACAGTCCGGCTAACTTGTTCTTCAGACTGGTTACCCCATTGTAAAGTTTGCGAGTCTTTTAGGTGGTTGGAGCCGGTTTTTTCCAAGTAACCGGGCACAGACAGATCAGGCTCAAGGCGGCGGTGAATTAGGTTAGTTGTGCCATGCAGGCAGCAGGGCACGTGGGAG
>JBCCVY010000326.1:0-3998 GCA_039194725.1 Pseudomonadota bacterium | reverse complement strand
CATGCAGTACCCCATGAACCACTAACTTAACTGGACGCGACGGAGCGCAGATTCGGGCCACATCGTGCTCAACTGTGAATAATTTTCGCTGAAATCACTATGTGCCCGTATGGTAACTATTGGATTAACGTATTGTCCAAAAGACACGACATCATGTGGATTTCGTGTCACAATTGCGGCCCTGAGAGCTTGGTTAACCGGATCATCAACTCACTGAATTATATGATTTTTTCGCGATATTCCGGGTTTTTTTGACGATCTGGCTTGGAATTTCACAGGCTTCGGGACCGTTCACACCGGAACAACTTTTTGTAATTGTCCGAAACAGCTTTTCCACGCCAGGTTGAAAAAGGCCTTGCCGTATGGCCGGGCCCCGCTAGGCTTGTGATGTGGCGGACAAAACGACCCGTTGCACAGGTATCCAATCGGAGGGATCAGCGATGGATTTAACCTCACTTATCGTACAGGCCATCGGCGGAGCGGCTGGCGGAACAGCCGGCGGCAAGTTCATAAAAGGCGGCGACATGGGCCAGATCGGCAACCTGATTGCCGGTGCAATCGGTGGCGTTGGCGGCGGCTCGGTGCTCGGCGGCCTGCTGGGCGCAGCCGGTGGTGATGCGGGAGGCGGCATGGACATCGGCGCTCTCGCCGGTCAGCTTGTCGGTGGCGGTGTCGGCGGTCTCATCGTCCAGACCATTGTCGGCATGATCAAAAACAAGATGATGGGCTGATCGTTTCACTCGCTCCAGTAAAGAACGGGGTGTCGGGCCGACCGGTGCGCCACCCCCTGCCAAGATTGCTTGTTTGAAACCCGAGCTACGCGAACCTTGTCATCCGGCTACGGCCTGCAGCAACTTGGCCTTGTCGAAATTGGCGCCGCACAACACCACAACGCTGACCTGGCCAGCGTACTCGTCCGGGTCTGCCATGTAGCCGGCCAGAGCAAGACCGGCAGCCCCTTCCACAAGCTGTTTTTCGGTCCATGCCAGCGTCCTGAGAGCGGAAACAATCTCCTCCTCGCTGCAATTCACCACCCTGTCAATCACCTCGGTCGCCAGCTCAAGCGTAATTGCGTCTTCATCGACGCCGCCGGCAACACCGTCAGCAAGGGTGTCGAGGTGCTGGGTTTCAACCACGCGGCCGGCTTTCATCGAAGCCGCCAATGCGGCGGAGTTTGCTGCGCTCACACCGATGATCCGGCATCCGGGCTGATGCGCCTTCAGCACAGATCCGATGCCCGAAATCAGGCCGCCGCCGCCCATTGAGACAAAGACATTGTCGATGTGCGGCAGTTGTTCGAGAAGTTCCAGCCCGATGGTTCCCTGACCGGCTACGACTTCGCTATCGTTATAGGGCGAGACGTAGACATACTCGCCACCGGCAGCCAGAGATCGGGCATGGGTTTCTGCCAGACCCGACTCGGCGCCATGCAGAATAACCTCGGTGCCGAAGCTTTCAACCTTTGCAAGCTTGGCCCGCGCGACGTTTTCAGGCAGCACGACTGTCAGCCTGTGGCCGGTCATTCGCGCGGCAAGCGAACAGGCAATGCCGTGATTTCCCGACGATGCAGTGATCAGCGGCTGTTCAGTTGGCAGCGATGTGAGCTTGGCCATGGCGCCCCTGAACTTGAACGAACCTGTCGTCTGAAAGTTCTCCGTCTTGAAGTGCAACTCCGTTCCGTCCGGCAATTCCAGGCACGATCTCAGCAAGGGCGTGGTGACGATATGACCGCCGATCCTACGTCGGGCCGCGACACTGCGCGCAGCCGATGCGAGCACCGAAAGGGAAGGTTTTGAAGACGGCATCAGGCAGGTTGCCTTATCTTGTCGGAGGTCATTTCAAATCCGCTGCAGGTGGTACTGCAATTCAACCAAAGGTGTCACACTGACCGATGTTGCCGGTCTGTATGCCGCGCTTGAACCACTCGACACGCTGTGCCGACGTGCCATGGGTAAAGCTTTCCGGGACCACATAGCCCTGGCTGCGCCTTTGCAAGCGATCATCGCCGATTGCACTTGCCGCGTTGAGACCTTCCTCAATGTCACCCTTTTCAAGCAGGTTCTTGTTGTGCCGTGCCCACACACCGGCCAGGCAGTCGGCCTGCAACTCCATGCGGACCGACAACTGGTTGGCCTCGGCCTTTGAGGAGCGCATGCGCGCCGCGGTTACCTTTTCGGCGATGCCCAGCAGGGTCTGCACATGATGACCGACTTCATGGGCAATGACATAGGCATGGGCAAAGTCGCCTCCCGCACCCAGCCGGGTGCTCATGTCGCGGAAGAAACTCAGGTCGATATAGATTTTCCTGTCCCGCGGACAGTAGAACGGCCCCATAGCCGACTGGGCGGCTCCGCAAGCCGATTGCACATAGCCTGAGAACAGCACCATGCGGGGTTCTTCGTAGCGCCGGCCGTTCTCCTGGAAAATCCGGGTCCAGGTACGCTCGGTTGTCGACAGCACTTTGCTGGCAAACTTGCCCATTTCGTCATTTGCCGCCGGTGACTGCTGCTGTTGCGTCTGCGGAACTTGCTGCGTCTGCTGCTGCAGGCCGCCGCCACTGAGCATTTCCAGCGGGTTGATACCAAAGACCAGCCACATGATGCCCAGGATAACAATGGTGCCGATGCCGATGCCGCCGCCGCCGCGCCTGCCCATGGGAATCCGGAAACCGCCGCGCCGACCACGCTGGCCCCGGCGGTCCTCCACATTGGAACTCGCTTGTTCATCATCCAGCCGCATAGCTTAATTCCTTTATCGCACTCACCAACCGACACCCGCCAGTTTCGCCGCATAAGGGCGGAAACATCAAGTCATAAGTGCAACCGGAAGTAGATAAGGACCGATTGGCCGTCTATGCCGTCTTGGCCAGATCGTCGCCGTTTTCTGCCGGATAGGTCGGATAGAGCCCGCGAACTTCGGCAAGCTGCTGGACCAGGGCCAACACGCCGTCAATGGCCGGTGTCGCGACACCGGCAATCCGGCCCATTTCCTGAACCGCCGTCACCAGGGCGTCGATCTCCATCGCCTTGCCGGCATCGAGGTCCTGCAACATCGAGGTGCGGTGTGCGCCTACGCCGGCGGCGCCGTTGATGCGGCGTTCGACATCGACCCGGAAGCTGGCGCCGAGTTTCTCGGCCAGCGTCTGAGCCTCCAGCATCATGGATTTCGCCAGTGCGCGGGTGCCCGGCTCGGTGGCAACCACGTCAAGCGTTGCCCCGGTCAGTGCGGAGATCGGGTTGAAGCACAGATTGCCCCACAGCTTGAGCCAGATCTCCGAGCGGATATCCTCCAGCACGGGGGCGCGAAGGCCGCCCTGCTCCATGGCTTTCGAAAACGCCTCACAACGCGGCGACACGGTGCCGTCCGGCTCGCCGATGGAAAACTTGTCTCCGTAGACGTGCTTGATCACCCCGGGCTCGATGATTTCGGTTGCCGGATAGACCACACATCCGATGGCGCGGCCCGGTCCGAACAGGGTCCACTGCCGGTCACCGCGATCCACCGCATCCAGCCTGCTGCCTTCAAACTGGCCCGACAGCTTGTGGAAATACCACCATGGCACGCCGTTCTGGCAGGTGATGATCGCGGTGTTGGGCCCCAACAGCGGTTTGATGCTTTCGGCAGATTGCCAAGCCTGGTGGCTCTTCAGCGCAATGACCACGTAGTCCTGAGGGCCGAGTTCTGCCGGGTTCGACGTTGCAGTCACCTGCACCGAGACCGTTTCGCCATCCCTGATCAGGGTCAGGCCGTTTTCCTGCATCGCTTTGAGGTGCGGTCCGCGGGCAATCAGCGACAGTTCGACACCCGGCACCTGTGCCAGCGCATGCCCCATGAAACCACCGATTGCACCCGCGCCGTAAATGCATATTTTCATTGCAGAAAACCCTTCAGACCAAACTGGATATGAGGTGGTTCTACCTGCGCGCGCGCGCGCGGACAAGCAACTCATTCCACCATATGGTAGAAAGACATGCTGCTATCTGTTTTTGGAATTTTTT
>JBCCVY010000325.1:0-4002 GCA_039194725.1 Pseudomonadota bacterium | reverse complement strand
TGTCCCATACAGCCACTGTGCCCGGTGTCCACGAATAGCGGACACAGAATTCCGGCCTGGTGACATGGCGCTGGATCTGGTCGAGCAGGGGCGCGCTTTCCGCGTCGCTCATTCCGGCAAGCCGAGTGACGTACGAAGGGTTCAGGTACAACATCCGCCTGCCGGTGACAGGGTGCTGCAGGACGGCCGGATGCCTGCGCTCGCAGTCTGCGGTCGGATCGCCGCGGGCCATCTTGATGCCGGCGCCTGATTGTTCCTTGACCGGCGGCGCCCACTTCACACCGTAGGGTTTGCCGACGTGGATCGCATCGCGGCCCAGCAGCAACTGTTGAAGCGCGTCCGGCAACGCATCCCAGGCCGCAGCCTGGCTCGCCCACAGCGTGTCACCGCCATAAGGCGGCAGCGTGTGGGCATTGAGGACCGAACCTGACGGCGGCAATTCGAGAAAGCTGAAGTCGGAGTGCCAGTCACCGCCGAACACGCCGCCTTTCTCATCGGCACCCTTGTAGACCCGTATGACTTGCGGGTCCGACTCCATCGGCGTTACATAGGGTAGTTGCAGGGCAGGGCCGAAGACGGCGGTCAGGGCCTTTTGCTGCTGCAAGTCCAGATGCTGGCCCGGAAAGAACATCACCTGATGATGGGCCAGTTGCTCTAGCAACCTCGCCGCATCGGTCTCGGAAATCGTCATGCGCAGATCAATGCCGGTGATTTCGGCACCAATTCTGCCGGTCAGTTTCCGCACGCTGATCGAGGCTGTTGCAGTCATCTGGAAAGTCCGGTCAATATCGGGCAGTCGGCGCGATCGTCGCCATGACAGGATGAGGCGAGCCGTGACAGCTCGTCATGCAGCGTCTGCAGTTCGGCCATCTTGTCTTCGATTTCACTAATCCGCTGCAGTGCCATGCGCTTGACATCGCGGCTGGACCGGTCGCGGTCCTCGTACAGTCCGAGCAGTTCGCGGCACTCTTCAACCGTAAACCCGAATGACCGGGCGCTGCGGACAAACCTCAGCTTGTTCAGCTCCATTTCACCGTAAATGCGATACCCGGCGTCTGATCGGCCAGACGGGCTGACCAGACCTATGTCGGCATAGTAACGCACGGTCTTTATTGGCAAATCCGCCTTTTTCGCGATGGTTCCAATGTTCATCCTGTGACACCTGATTACCTTCCAGCCACTGGAAACAATACAAGGTCCGTACCAGCCGTCAATTGGCGTCGCATGAACCTGGTTTTCCGGGCTGTCAAAACTGTCAGATGCAACTATGCTGCTGGCAAAGTTTTAAGGAGAAGCGGGTGTCGGAAGCAGAACAACCCACCAGTGAGCTTAAGAATTTGATGATAGGGTGGCGGCATGACTTTCACCAGCATCCCGAACTTGGCTTCAACGAGCATCGTACAGCTAAAAAGGTGTCTCAGCTGCTGGCCAGCTTCGGTATTGAAGTGCATTCAGGCGTGGGGCAGACCGGTGTCGTAGGCGTGTTGCAGAAGGGCAATGCCACCCGCAGCATCGGATTGCGCGCCGACATGGACGCCTTGCCCATCCATGAGACCGGTGATGCAGCCTACAGGTCGTTGAGTGATGGCGTTATGCACGCTTGTGGTCACGACGGGCATACGGCGATGCTGCTCGGGGCAGCCAAGCATCTGGCCGACAACGGCAACTTCAATGGCCGGGTTGTGTTTATCTTTCAGCCCAACGAGGAGCACGGTCTTGGCGCGCCTGCCATGCTGGATGATGGTTTGTTCGACCGCTTCGATGTGGATGAGGTGCATGGCATGCACAATATTCCAGGCATGCCGACAGGCACTTTTGCGTCTCGGGCTCACGCCATGACCGCCAGCGAAAGCCTGTTTGAAATCAAAGTCTCTGCAATGGGCGGTCATGCCGCCATGCCCCATATGGGTGTTGACGCCATCACGGTCGGCGCTGAGATTGTCGGCGCCCTTCAGACCATCGTGTCACGCAAGCTCAATCCCGGCCTCAACGGGGTGGTGTCGGTAACCGAATTTGAAACTGACGGACGACGCAATGTCCTGCCTGGCAGCGGCACATTGCGTGGCGATGCCAGGGCGCTGTCACCTGACATCAACCAGGCGATAGAGATGCATATGCGCCGGATCGTCGACGGTATCTGCGCCGCCCATGGTGTGACCGCCAGTGTTTCTTATGACACGATCTTTCCCGCCACTATCAACGCGCCAACCGCAACCCGTTCTGCCGTGCGCGCAGCGCAGGCGCTTGCCGGGGTTGATGCCGTGGACGGCGATTGTCCGCCCAAGCTGTTCTCGGAAGATTTTGCCCACCTGGCCAATGCGCGTCCCGGCTGTTTCATGCTGATGGGCAACGGCGCCTACGGTGCGCATGCGAAAGCCCTGCATTCATCCGACTACGATTTCAATGATGCAGCACTTGTGCCGGGTTCGTCGTACTGGGTGACGCTGGTCGAACAGCAACTTGACGGGGATGCATGATGTTTGAACAGCGCCTGCAGCTCCTGCGCGAGCGCCTCAAACATGCCGACATCGACTGCGCCGTTATCACCGACGACGACAGTGTCTATTATTTCACAGGCTACTATGACTACCTTCATATGGACTTCGGCCGTCCGACCCTGCTTGTCGTGCCGCGCGACGGCGACAGCCTGCTGATCACACCGAGCATGGAAAAGGACATGGCGGAGGCAGCCGCACGGGTCGACCGCATAGCCGAATGGAATGACGGCCTTGGCGATGAATGGCGGGAACAACTGCCAACCATCCTCGCTGCTTCGGGTCTGATCGGAATTGAACCGGACCTGATGCCGGCAATCGTGCGCAATTATCTGGACAGCATTGTCGAGAAGGACAGGTTCGTTGACGTGATGCCGGTGATTGCCGACATGCGCATGATCAAGTCGCCGGAAGAATTGCAACTGGCACGCCACGCCGGCCAGGTGGCCATGGCAATGATGGACGCCGGGCGGGATGCCATCGGCCACGATGTGCCGGAGTTCGAAGTCGCGCTGGCAACTTCTGCGGCAGGCACCCGCAAGGCAGCCGATCTGCTGGCCGCCCACTATGACGATACCTGCATGTCGCCCAACACACACTTTCTGCAGATCATGGCGTCGGGACGGGAGATCACCAAACCGCACCACCGCGCTTCCACCCGCATCATGAAACATGGCGACCCGGTTTTCCTGTGCTTCTGCGGGATGACCAATTTTCACCGCTTCAAGCTCGGTTTTGATCGCACGTTCTGGATCGGCGAGATCACTGATGACAAGCAGGCCGAGGTTTATGAAGTGGCCGTCGCCAGCCAGAAAGCCGCACTTGCCACCCTGCGTCCCGGCGTGACCGCCGAAACGGTGCATGCCGCTTATGCCGAAGTCATCCAGGAGGCGGGCCACGACTACCCGTTCCGCTGTGGACGGGCGACCGGCTACAGCTTCCTGGAAAAGCCGGAACTGGTGTTCGGTGACAGGACCGTTCTGCAGCCTGGCATGGTTCTGGCGGTAGACGGGTCGGTCAGCATCGCAAAGTCATTCCGGGCCCAGGTCGGCGACAGTTTTATCGTCACCGAAGACGGATACGAACAGATCACCGATCACCCGAAAGCGCTGCAGGACATGATCCTGTAACGGTGGCAAGTGCGCCGTGGCCAAACCAACGTTTCCAGGGCAGGCTCCCTGCAACCTTTTCATTGGTTTACCCCGCGCGCATTCGCCGCTAGAACAATCGGCAGCAACGGCATTATTGTGCGCGAAATTTTCGCTGGGGTAGGAATGTTCAAGAAGATACTGATTGCAAACCGGGGCGAGATCGCCTGCCGGGTGATAAAAACCGCAAAGTCCATGGGCATTGCCACGGTGGCCGTGTATTCGGACGCCGACGCCCGCGCCATGCATGTGGACATGGCCGATGAAGCAGTTCACATCGGTCCGCCGGCGGCGGCAGAGAGCTATCTGGTCATCGAGAAGATCATCGAGGCCTGCAAGCAGACCGGTGCCGAAGCTGT
>JBCCVY010000324.1:0-4010 GCA_039194725.1 Pseudomonadota bacterium | reverse complement strand
GTTCGCAACTGGATCGATGACCAACTTGCAGATGCGGAGCTGCGTGACATCACCGGCCTGATCGGCGCCATGCGGATGGTCAAGTCGCCGCTTGAGATCGAAGTGATGAAGCAGGCGGGCCAGATTGCCGGCGCCATGATGGCCGCAGCAGAAGGTGCGCTGGCCGAAAACGCCCATGAATACGAGGCCGCGCTGGCGGTGGTCAATGCCGGGACGCGGAAGGCGGCCGGATTCCTGACCGCGAAGGGCTGGGAACAGTTCGTCTCGCCGATGATCCACAACCTGCAGATCATGCAGTCGGGTCGCGACACCTCCATGGTGCATCGCCGGGCGAGTGTGAAGCAGCTTGAGCGCGGTGACCCGGTGTATTTCTGCTTCTGCAACATGGCGCAGTTCAAGCAGTACAAGCTCGGTTTTGACCGCATGTTCCACATTCTGGAGATTTCGGATGAGGCTGCGCGAGTTCAGCAGGCCGCAATCGATGCCCAGCAGGCCGCCATCGCCGCCATCCGGCCCGGGGTCACGGCTGAGTCGATCGCTGAGGCAGCCAATGAGGTTTATGCCGAGCGTGGTTACGAGACCGGCTACCGCACCGGGCGTTCCATCGGCATGGCCTACCTTGAAAGCCCGGAACTGAAACACGGAGACAAGACGATCCTCAAGCCCGGCATGACCTTCGCCGTCGACGGCGGCATCAGCGTCGACGGCGAGCTCGGCGGGCGCATCGGCGACTCGATCGTGGTCACCGAAACCGGTTGCGACTACCTGACCGACTATCCGCGCCGGTTGCTGGTGGTGGACCGGTGAGCACGCTCAGGGCGGGAGTCTTCCAGGGCAATGGTGCGGACCTGCGCCCGGCCGAGCGGCTGACAAGGCTGGCAGAGGCCATCGCGGACCGGCAACTGGACCTGGTTGTGTGTCCGGAGCTGTTCATGTCCGGCTACAATGTGGGCAGCGATCTGCACGCGCTCGCTGAACCTTCCGACGGCGGCTTTGCCCAAAGTGTTGCAGATCTCGCGCGTCAGACCGGCAGCGCCATCTGCTACGGCTATCCCGAGCGCGACGGCGACGCGGTCTATAACTCCGCACTGGTGGTGTCGCGAACCGGAAAGCCTGTTGCCAATCATCGCAAGCTTGCCATTCCGCCAGGCTTCGAGCGCAACTGGTTTACTGCCGGTGACGGTCCCACCCATTTTGAGCTTGGCGGCATGAGTTGCGCCCTGGTGATCTGCTACGATGTCGAGTTTCCCGAAACCGTTCGCGCTGCCTGCCTGGCCGGTGCCGAAGTGGTCCTGGTTCCGACAGCGCTTGCCACGCAATGGGACCAGGTCGCACACCGGGTCGTGCCTGCCCGGGCATTCGAAAACGGCTGCTATGCACTGTACGCCAATCATGCCGGCAGCGAGGGCGACGTCGCCTATGCAGGTGCCAGTTGCATTGTCGGGCCTGATGGCCGCGACGTGGCACGTGCAGGTGAAGAACCACAGCTGATCTCGGCCACACTCGAGGCGACGCGGGTCGCCGCCGCGCGGCGGCGCCTGCCCTATTTCTCAGATCTGGCGGCTTTGCGGCCAAAACTTGCCCAATAAGCAGGCAAATCCATGTAAAAACGCCTGAAATCCGGCGTGGACAGTTGCCACATTCAACTTGCGTGTTACCTTGCGCGCCATATCCTGTTGCAGGTACAGGGATGTTTTCCGGGAGGACCCAATGAGTAAGTTCAACAGACGTGAATTTGTAAAACTGACCGGTGCTTCGGCTGCCGCGCTGGCCATGCTTGACGCCGCCGCCTTTGCCGCTGAACCGCTGAAAATCGGTTTTGTCTATGTCGGTCCGGTCGGTGACCATGGCTGGACCTATGCCCATGACCAGGGTCGCCTGATGATCGAGAAGGAACTCGGCGACAAGGTGAAAACGTCGTTCGTTGAAAGCGTCAAGGAAGGCCCGGATGCGGAACGCGTGATCCGCCAGATGGCGCAGGACGGCAACAAGCTGATCTTCACCACTTCGTTCGGCTACATGGATCCAACGCTGAAGGTCGCCAAGCAGTTCCCGGATGTGAAATTCGAACACGCCACCGGCTTCAAGCAGGCTGCCAACATGTCGATCTACAACGCCCGCTTCTACGAGGGCCGGGCGGTCATCGGCACCATAGCGGGCCACATGTCGAAAAGCGGCGTTGCCGGCTATATCGCGTCGTTCCCGATCCCCGAAGTGGTCATGGGCATCAACGCCTTCACGCTGGTCGCCCAGAAGGTGAACCCGGACTTCAAGACCAAGGTGCTGTGGGTCTCAAGCTGGTATGACCCGCCAAAGGAGTCCGATGCCGCCAAGGCGCTGATGGACCAGGGTTGTGACATCATCACCCAGCATACCGATTCACCGGCGCCGCTGCAGGCTGCGGAACAGCGTGGCGTGTATGCGTTCGGCCAGGCGTCCGACATGTCAAAATTCGCCCCGAAAGCGCACCTGACTTCGATCCTCGACAATTGGGGGCCGTACTACGTCAAGCGCGCCAAGGACGTGATAGAGGGCACCTGGGCGTCATCGTCGTTCTGGGGCGGGTTCAAGGAAGGCGAAGTCGCGCTTTCGCCCTACAATGAGGTGATCCCGGCCAACGTGGTTGAAGCCGCCGAAGAGGTCCGCAAGGGCATTATCGCCGGCACGCTGCATCCGTTCACTGGCCCGATCAAGGATCAGAAGGGCGTGGAAAAGTATGCAGCTGGCGCCACGGCCACCGACGAGGAAATGCTCAAGATGGACTGGTACGTCGCCGGCGTGCAGAGCTGAGCAGTTCAGGTCGTAAACAACGGTTCGCCCAGAACATCCATGATCGGTTCGACGCCCAGACCTGGTGCGTCGGACGCCTGCATGAAGCCACCGTTGACAGCAGGCCCGCCGGTGGCGATGGCCACTGTGTGATAGTCATGAAACGCCGATGACTGGAAGTGAAAGTCTTCTGGTGTCGACTGGGCCAGGTGGGCAATGGCGGAGGTGGCGATCTCGCCACCCCAGCTGTCTTCGATGGTCATGACTATGCCCAGCGACTGGCACAGGTCACGCACCTGGCGAGCCCTGGTCAACCCGCCCATGCGGTTGATCTTCAGGTTGATCAGGTCCATGGCCCGGTCATTGTAGCCTCTGATCAGAATGCTGAGACTATCCATGCATTCATCCAGGATCATCGGCAGATCGGTGTGCTGGCGAACCACCAGGCATTCCTCATATGTCAGGCAGGGTTGCTCGATGTAAAGCCGGATGTCGTGCTCGCGGGCCAGCGGGCGAACCGCATCGACAACCCTGATGGCATCGTGCTGGCGCCAGCCGGTGTTGGCATCGGCATCCATCACTTCACCGGGCTGCATGGCCGCGGCAACCTTCCTGAAGCGCTCGATATCGGTTGTCGGGTCTTCGCCGACCTTCATCTGGAACTGGCTAAAGCCGAGATCGCGGTATTCGCCGACACGTTCAGCCATGACGTCAGGGTCGGTGCGGGAAATCACCTTGAACAGTTTGACCTTGTCCTGGCGCCGGCCGCCGAGCAGCGAGTACACCGGCTTTCCCACTGACTTGCCGAGAATGTCCCAGCACGCCATGTCGATGGCAGACTTGACATAAGGATGACCTTTCAGCAGCAGGTCCAACCGGCCATTGATGCAGTCCAGTTCTGTCGGGTCCTGGCCAATCAGGTCCGGCGCGATCCTGGCAATTCCGGTGCGCGCGCCTTCCGGATAGGCTGCCAGGTAGGAAGGCCCGAGCGGACAGGTTTCGCCGTAGCCGGTAACGCCTTCGTCGGTCTCAACGGAAATCACCGTGCTGTCAAACGCCGAGAACGACTGGGTTGACCAGCTGTAGGACCCTTCCTTCATGGGCAGGTCGACCTGATAGATGGAAATGCGAGTGATCTTCACGTCCGATATCCTTCATGGGTTCAGGGCAGGCCGGACTTGTAGGCCGAGCGCTGCCGACTGGTCAATCGTGCCTGGCGGATGCTGAACTCCAGTCCGAGG
>JBCCVY010000323.1:0-4017 GCA_039194725.1 Pseudomonadota bacterium | reverse complement strand
TTCACACCGAGTTCGGTCTGGGTCGGGATATCTCAGACAAGCGGACCGTTCTCAATGTGCTTGAAGGACTTGTCGACAACCCGGCCGCCTGGCTGAGACGCGCCGTGACGGTCAAGAACAAGAAAGCGCTTGTCGAGCGCGGAGCGGAAGCCGAACGGAAGGGTATCTTCGGCGCTCCCACATTCATCACCCCGGATGGCGAGCTGTTCTGGGGCGACGACCGGCTGGAACAGGCGATCGAGTGGGTCATGCGGCGGCGATAATGTGGGCTAGCCGGCTACCGCCTTGAGTGCGTCGCGTTCGGTTTTTTTGAGCCGCTGGGAGGCCGACTTGAGCTGGCCGCAGGCGGCAAGAATATCGCGGCCGCGCGGGGTGCGTACCGGGCTCGCATAACCGGCCTTGAGCACGATGCGGGAGAACACCTCGATCTGATCCCAGTCGGAACACTCGTAACTGGTCTCGGGCCAAGGATTGAACGGGATCAGATTGACCTTGGCCGGGATGCCTTTCAGCAATTGCACCAGCCGGCGGGCATCTTCGACGGTGTCATTGACGCCCTTGATCATCACGTATTCAAAGGTAATTCGCCTGGCGTTGGACAGGCCGGGATAGTTGCGGCAGGCCTCGAGCAGCTCATCAATCGGATACTTCTTGTTGAGCGGGACCAGTTCATTGCGGATCTGGTCTGTTGTGCCATGCAGCGAAATCGCCAGCATGGTGCCGATCTCTTCACCGGCGCGAACGATTTCCGGCACGACACCGGAAGTGGACAGGGTGATCCTGCGCTTGGACACCGACAGTCCGTCGCCATGGGAAATGACGTCAACCGCGTCGCGTACATTGTCGAAATTGTACAGCGGCTCTCCCATGCCCATGAGCACCACATTGGTGATGAAACGCCCGCTGGCCGGCGCATTCTCCGCATGCTCGATCAGGTGCGGCCATTCACCGAGGCGATCGCGGGCGATGAGGACCTGCCCGGCGATCTCGCCGGCTGTC
The DNA here is from genome assembly GCA_039194725.1 of Pseudomonadota bacterium. Taxonomy (GTDB): domain Bacteria; phylum Pseudomonadota; class Alphaproteobacteria; order Rhizobiales; family Aestuariivirgaceae; genus Anderseniella. The sequence goes on along the minus strand of JBCCVY010000323.1, from coordinate 3,018 downwards.
AGATTCCTGACCAGCGTCTGGGTGCCGGTGTGACAGAACGTGCAGGTCAGGGTGCAGCCGACCTGGCTCGAAATGCACAGGGTGCCGCGGTCTTCTTCGGGAATGTAGACGGTCTCGATCTCGTGCCGACGGCCGAGTTCGTCGGCAGGCAGCCGCAGCAGCCATTTGCGGGTGCCGTCGCTTGATATCTGTTCGGTGACGATTTCCAGTCTCGAGATGTCGAACATGTCCGCCAGGTCGCTGCGCAACTGCTTGGAAATGCTGGTCATGTCGGCGAAATCACTGGCACCGCGGACATAGAGCCAGTTCCACAACTGCGATGCGCGCATGCGGCGCTGTCGCTCCGGAACAGAGGTTTCCGACAACGCGTCAATCAAATCGTCTTGAGTGAGGCCAATGAGGGATTTGCGCACGGGCTGCCCCACGGCAGGTGCATTGCCTGGCGCGGTGGGTTTGGCGCGATGGTCTATGTCAAGCGATATGCTCATGGCGCGGGTCAATACCACATACCGGGCAGCGGCGCGAGACCCTCAAGCGGATACAGGCGCAACTCGGGTTCAACGGAACCCGAATAGTTGCTGCACCGTCCAGACAGCGACCTGACTATTTGCAGATGCTGTCGATCTTGCCCATGGCAGCGGTAATGCCGGACAGCGAATAGCGGTCGGTGGTTACGGTGCCACGCGAGGACGTACCGGTCACAACCATGGTCTTGCCGGCCTTCATGGCGGCGACAATCTTGCGGTCAACCGCACCGGACTCGGCCCAGGCGCCGTCGCCGTTTGTGAACAGGGTCAGCTGGTTGCCGTCAATATCCACCTTGGCCATGCTGCCGGACTTGAACTTGTAGCCGATGATGGTCGACACTTCGGACCTGACCTTGTCCTTGGGGCGATGCTGGACCAGGAAAAACACCTTGTCGCGCCGGACATTTTTCGGTTCTGAGTCCTTGGGCTGCGAGACGACATAGCAAACTTTGCCGCCGCCGGCCTTGTAGGAATAGGCAGACCAGTCGTTGAACTCCTCAATGAACTTGGGATCCTCGGCAAGCGCCGGCGATATCATCAGGCCGCACACAACGCCGGAAATGGCCAGTGTGGCGGAATTTCTAAAAATACTGCTCTGCAACATGTCTACCTTCATGAATTCGAAATGCCTCGTCGTCCGTTCTCGCCGCTTGACGAACTGCGCACAACCTGCCGTAACCTAAATGCAAATTTTGGAAATTTCCAGCACTGACCGTCAATGACTTCACAACTGCTTGGCAATTTGGACAGTAATTTGGCGGCCGGTAGCCGGCGATGTATTTGTAATGTGATTCACCGCGACCAACCCACCACGAAAGAGACCTGATGAAAGCTGTTCTGTGTACGCAATTTGGAGGCCCGGAAACCCTTGAAGTGGCCGATATCGAAAGCCCTGTGGCCGGTCCCGGCGAAGTTGTCGTGGCGGTCAAGGCGGCCGGCCTGAATTTTTTTGACACACTGATTATCCAGAACAAATACCAGTTCAAACCCGAACTGCCGTTCTCTCCGGGAGCCGAAATTGCCGGCGAGGTGATGTCGATAGGCGACGGTGTCGAGGGTCTTAAGCTTGGCGACAGGGTCATGGCCTATTCCGTGTGGGGCGGCGTGCGGGCTGAGATCGCCGTCTCGCAGGATGCCGTCATTGCCATGCCGGACGGGCTCGATTTTGTCACCGCCGCCGGTCTTATCGTGACCTATGGAACGTCGCTGCATGCACTGAAGGATCGTGCCGACATACGGCCGGGCGAAACACTTGCCGTGTTGGGCGCATCAGGCGGTGTCGGGCAGGCGGCGGTCGAAATCGGCAAGGCCATGGGCGCCCGGGTGATCGCGTGTGCCTCTTCCGACGACAAGCTTGAATTCTGCCGCAAGCTGGGCGCTGACGACACGCTGAACTATTCTGATGAAGACCTGAAAGTTCGCCTGAAGGAACTGACTGACGGCAAGGGCGTTGACGTGATCTATGATCCGGTCGGCGCAGACCTGGCCGAACCGGCATTGCGGGCCATCGGCTGGCAAGGGCGGTTCCTGGTTGTGGGCTTTGCCGGCGGCGGTATTCCAAAAATCCCGCTCAATCTCGCTTTGCTCAAGGGCTGCCAGATCGTCGGCGTGTTCTGGGGCGACCATCTGGTGCGCGAACCGGAACGGCATCGGGCAAACATGACCCAGTTGTTGGACTGGGTCGTCGACGGAAAAGTCAAACCACACATCCACAAGGTTTACCCGTTGGAGGAAACCAGCGACGCGTTGCTGGCCATCGCTCGCCGCGAAGTGCGCGGCAAGGCGATCGTGACGCCATGAGGCGGGGCATGACAGCCTCCTCGGCAAAGTGACATGGATTGAATCCGCGTCGTCTACACCACCTGTTTCAGCCAGTCCGCGAAGGCTTCGACATCCGGATTGGACAGGGCGTCAGGCGGGTAGGCGAGATGGTAGCCGAAGTCGGCCAGCTCGGCATCGGCCAGCCGGTGAAGGCTGCCAGCGCGCAGTTCGGTCTCCACGAGCATGTCGTTGAGCGCCACCCCCTGACCGTCAATGACCGCCTGCACGCGGACGTTGGGATCGGGAATGATCAGTGTGTCGGCGCGGCTCCTATAGGGCAGGCCGGCGGCTTCGAACCATTGTGACCAGGCGGTGCTGTCTTCGCGGTCGCGCAGCAGCGTGAAATTTTCAAAGGCTGTTTCCAGCCCCAGACTCCGGACTTGATCGAGGGCCGAGGCGTCGCCGCACGGCCAGGCCGGACAGCCGAACAGTTGTTCTGTTTCAACGTCGCTCCAGGTGCCGTTGCCCCAGCGGACGGCAAGATCCACGCCCTGGGTCCTGAGGTTGAGCAAGTCGATCATCGGCTGCACGCGCAGTCGGACATCGGGATGGGCGCGCATGAAGTCCATCAGTCTGGGAGACAGCCAGCGCGAGGCAAAGTAGGTCGTTACGCCGATGGTCAATGTACGCGTTTGCGACAACCGCAATTCGTCGATCTTTCGGTAGAGGG
>JBCCVY010000322.1:0-4046 GCA_039194725.1 Pseudomonadota bacterium | reverse complement strand
GCGCTGATGACATCGCGCGCGCGAAGCAGTTTTACTCTGCGTTCCTGCCAGCCCTGGGCTACCAACTGAAGGAAGGTCCTGAGGGCCTGAGCTACGCGCTGTCGGAACAATCGGGGCAGCCTGCCAATCTGCCTGAATTTTACGTAAAGCCACCCTTCGATGGACGTCCGGCCTCGGCTGGCAATGGCACTATGATCGCCTTCGAGGCCCGCAGTCAAAAGCAGGTTCGAGACCTTCATTCCGCGGCGCTTGTAGCAGGCGGCTTTGACGAAGGTCAGCCGGGCTTCCGCGAGGCGTATGGACCGCATTTTTATGTTGGCTACCTTCGCGACCCTCAAGGCAACAAGTTCGCACTGTTCTCCAGCGACCCGAACGAACCCGGACGAGACGGATAACGCCAGGTACGTGCCAAGACCTGCTTCAAGCAAACTTGCGATGCCGACAACGCGAACCGGAGTCAGGCTGGCGAGTTGTCATCCGGGCTTCGCCAGCCACTGCCCTTGTGAGCCTTGTCGCGTTCGGTGAGATACGCATTTATGCGGGTCAGGCTGGTGTAGCTGCCGTCTGAGGGATAGTCGGGCCTGTTGAGGGCAATATCCAACAGCCGGTAACCGTCGCCTTCATTCTGCAGCAGTTCAAGCCCGTAACGGTCGAGGGCATGACGCCTGATCCGGCGCGCCAGTTCTGAGTTGAAGTCGATCGTGGTCATATAGTTCCGCTCTCACCACTATGAGTTGATATTCCGATGTCAATCCCGGTTGAACTTCATCGGGTCTGCAACGACGCAACAAGACTGACCGACGCTTCAATGAGCAGGTCCGTTTCAGGCCCATCTGAAACGCGGACGTGTGATCATCTCGCGCGCCAAGTCCGCTCACAGCATGGTGCAGCATTGCGCTCATGCGCCTTGACACAAGTCAAAAGCAACTTCACCGGGGCGACTGCTGATGGCGGCGCGGCACACTGCTCTGGGGTCCGAGCCTTGCACATCCTGGCAAGGGCAGTTTCATCTGCCGTGATTGACCAAGGTCAATATGCCGTGTCGATCGACTGCGTAGGCTCACGAGATGGGTTGGCGATTCTCACACTTGGCGATGGTTGTGGCGCTGTTGTGCTCCGCCGCCAGCGGTGCCGTGACAGGTGCGGAGGGCGAGCAGGATCTGGATGCGTGGTTTTCAGGTCATGGCACCGCTGCAAATGCTCAGGGCAAACAAAACTTCGACGCCGAAAGCCTGTATCAGTCGAGCTGTTCACCGTGCCACGGCGTTTCCGGAGATGGCAGGGGACCTTTGGCCGAGTCTCTGGGGACCAAGGTGCCGGCGCTCAACAATCTGGCTGAGCGCTACAGCGGACTCTATTTCCCTGAACGGTTTCTTATTGAGGTGATTGACGGCCGCAGAAATCTGGGATCACACGTCAAAAGAGAAATGCCGATCTGGAGCGAACGGTTCGGACTGGTGAGGGGGTCACAGGCCAAGGGCGTGGCCGCCGCGGCAGCTGACGCCGCTGCGCGGCAGAAGATCGAAGCCCTGGTCGAGTACATCAGATCGATTCAGATCAGGTAGCTCAGGTCTCACCCGTTCGTCGGCCTTCCAGACGTACCTTAACGTGGGTTGGATCAATCGTCGTCGATCGGTGCCAGCTTGCCGGCCCAGTGTACCAGCAACAGAACCGGCAATCCCAGCAGGGCGGTGAAGACGAAGAAACCCGGATATCCGGTTGCCGTAACGATTGAGCCGGAGTAGCCGGCAAGTGCCTTGGGCACCAGCAGCATGATGGAGCTGAACAGGGCGTACTGCGTGGCGGTGAAGGTGATGCTGGTCAGGGCGGACAGGTAGGCCACGAACGAGGCGACCGCGAACCCGGCGGACAGGTTGTCGGCGGTGATGACGGCGACCAACAACGTTACGTTTGCTCCCTGGGTCGCCAGATAGGCAAACAAAAGGTTGCTGGCTGCGGCCAGCAGGGCGCCGATGAACAGGCCGCGCATGACGCCGAGGCGGCTGGCAAGTATGCCGCCCAGGAAGCCACCGGCAATGGTGGCCACGAGACCGTAGAACTTCGAATAGGTGGCGATCTGAGCAATGTCGAAACCCATTTCCAGATAAAACACATTGGCGACCGCGCCCATGACGATATCGGCAATGCGGTAGATGCCGATCAGCGCCAGGATCACCATTGCCGCCTTACCGTAGCGGGCGATGAAGTCGGTAAACGGTTCCACGTAGGACTTGCGGGCTTCCGCCGCCGGAACGATCCGGGTCCTGGCGAGGCCCCAGATGACCAGGCCGGCGACCGCGAGGCTGGTGATCAGGCGGGCAGAATTGAAGGCCAGCTTGGCGAACGGGCCAAGATTGTCCGGCGTGTCCGGGAACAGGTTGAACATTGCGATCAGGCCGGCGACACCGGCCAGGAAGGCCAGGAACAGCTTCAGCTGCACGATCTTGTCGGTTGCCACGTCGTGAGCGACGTCCGGCTCCGGCGACAACAGCGTGGCGGCGATGCCGACCAGCATGAAGCCGGCCATGACCTGGTAGACGGATGTCCAGACCGCCGGGTCGTAGGTTTCCTCCGCCCCCATCCAGGCGGCAAACCACAATGCGCCGGCGCCTGCCGTCAGCATGGCGATGCGGTAGCCGGCCACATAGGTGGCCGACAGGAACGCCTGCATGCGCGGCGGCGCGGATTCAATACGATACGCGTCAATTATGATGTCCTGAGTTGCGCTGGTGAAACCGATCGCGACCGCGCCGACTGCCGTCCAGACCAGCGAACTGGCCGGGTCGGTCGAAGCGGTGAACAGGATCGCGGCCATGATGCATAGCTGCGATACCAGCAGCCAGGCGCGACGGTGGCCAAGGCGTTCGGCCAGGACGGGCAGGGGGATGCGGTCAATCAGGGGCGACCAGACAAACTTGAACCCGTAGGCGATGCCGGCCCAGCTGAAGAATGTCACCACGTCGCGCTGGACGCCGGCCTTGATCAGCCACACCGACAGTGTTGAGAACACCAGCAGTATGGGCAGGCCCGATGAAAATCCGAGCAACAGCATGCGCAGCGACCGGGCACTCAGCAGGAGTGTCAGTGTTTCCTGCCAGCTATCTGGTCTGGCGGCAGTGTCGGTCTGCATTCAATTACCCGGATGCTGTTGCGTAGCCGTGAAGAGCTTTGCACTTCATGGTGATTCCGCCCGTCGCGCGAGACTGGCATAGGCAGCTAGGGTTTTCCAGTGGGCTCGGCAGTCGTGGCATGGTTTTGCAGGCGCGGTGGCGCTACCAGGTCAGCACCCATGCGCGCCACGGCAATTGATACAGCAGGATGGCAACGAACGAGACCAGATATGCCGTGTTGAAGCCGGGATACTTCTTCCAGCTGAGGCAAAGCCCGTAAATGGCCAGCAACCAGCCGAAACCGAAGACGGGCGCCGGCAGGTAGGTGGTGAAGATGAAAAACAACAACAGGTAATGGCCGATGCGGTCGGTGACGGCCCGGGCCGGGATGAAGATGAGCCCAATGGCAAACTGGATAATCAGGTCATACCAGGTGATCACCAATCCGAGTGTGCGAACCTTGTCGTTCGCGGGCAGCGCCACCGCATTGCCCTCAAACTCAGTCATCGGATTACGAAGCTGGGCGCTCAAATCATAAGCCGCATTCGTCACATTCTTGTCGAGGCCCATCAGATGGGCAAACGCCTTGAACCTCTCGTCGATCAGCAACCGCATCTCGAACATCTCGCCGGACATGTAGGTGGGCGAGAAGGTTTTTTGCAGCGCCGCCGCGCAAAACACGAAAACCAGGAAAAACCGGCCATGCCAGGCTAGGATGGATTCCGCCAGCTTGCGGTCGGATACGCAGACGGAGAGGGTCACGACATAGACCCAATAGACGGTGAGATATTTGTGGTTGTCGGCTGACACCCAAGCGGTGACCAAGGCAACGGTGTTGACAACGGACAACAGCAACCAGAGCGTCCGGTTGTCGAGCAAGGCCGGGCGAAGCACGACTGCCAGCAGGGCCAGTTGCACGGAAATTCGCGCCAACGG
>JBCCVY010000321.1:0-4049 GCA_039194725.1 Pseudomonadota bacterium | reverse complement strand
GGGAACTGGGCACACGCGATACCGGCGCCTATGCAACATTTTCAGATGTGGTGGATTACTTCAGCTGGCTGGGCGGCCAGTTCACCGACAGTGACGATCCTCGAACCCGCATCGAGGCGGCCGCCGCGGCAGTCCATGATCACGAGATGTCGCTGACCAACGCCATGCTGAACGGCACCGGCAATCTGAAAGGCCTGGCCGAGATGCCGGGTGTGACGGTCATCGGCGGTGTGGACAATCCGGCCCGCGAAGGCCTGGTATCTTTCAGTGTCGACGGTGTCGATGCCGTTGAGCTTGTCGATGTTCTCAACAGGCAGGGTGTCCGCACTCATGTCAGGAAGGCCGACCATTATTCCGGCAACATCCTCACGCCGCTGGGGCTGGCTGCCTGCGTGAGAGTTTCGCTTTGCCATTACAACAGCGAACAGGAAGTGGCGCAGTTTCTGGCTGCGATGGCGGACGTGGTTGGCGGTCAAAACAAAGCGCCCTAGCAGGACCCGGGCGCTGGATACGGGCCGGACAGTCCAACCAGTAGCCGCGAACATCGACTACCGGCAGACCGTACTGTGAGGCTACGGTCGCCGGCAGCAGACGTCATCGGTGCTGTAAAAGCTTTGATTGGTGCAACGGTTCTGGTTTACGGGATGACCACCGGCGGCGGAACAACCGGGAGAGTTCCGTTGTAGCAGGGTGCCAGGGAGGCTACATTGGGTGTGTCCAGCGTCGCGCCACGGCGGTCCTGATCCATCTTCGACGGGGCTCCCCAATTGTAGCTCAGGCCCGCCATGATGGTGTGATCCATGGTGTTGTTATCGGAAGCGTTGGCGAACTCGTTGCCGAGGCAACCGTCCCGGTAGGTTCCGCGATAGGCGAGGAACAGGGGCATGTCTCCCACCAGTGGTGCCTGCTCCCAAAGCGTGTCAAAACGAGCGCCCCACTGGTAGACATCGTAGTTCGCTGAATCGCCGCTTTCGAATCTCAGGTTGGAGTACAGGCCTTCGACCTGGATGCGGGTGTCAACGCCCATGAACCAGCGGCCGGCACCGCGGGCAAAGAAGCCATCACCGGTCAGTTCGCCATCCTGGTCGACATAAGCTCCCTGGGCATAGAAGGTGAGGTCGTCCACATAAAGCTGAGCTTCGCCGCCGACGAAGCGCAGATTGGTTCTGTATCCCGGGTCGGTGTCATTGTGGCTTGAGGCTGCGACGCCGCCAAACACACCAAACAGACCCTGCGACGGATCCCGCCAGCTGAAGTGGCCGGTTCCCTGGAATCCCCAGCGTTGCCCGGAAACGGCATTGTTGTTGAACGCGCGATCATTCCACTCGACATCCACATCGCTCTGCAGCGTCAGGTTGCCGCCAAGTGGCAAATTCAAGCGCGCGTTGTGACCGGATGCGAGCGCGGTGTCATCGCCGGTGCCGCCGCCGTCAATGATCTGAACGCCGTTCCAGCTTTCGCTAACGCCGCCGATGATCAGGCCGATTTCATTGTAGCGGTCCTGTGCGGTTGCGGTGCCCGCCGTGAGAACCGCCAAAATTGCCGAACTGCCAAGTACTGTTTTTACGAACTTACTCATGAGTGTCCCGATTACTGTCGCTATTGCCTGAGGGGTGACTAACTTGAAGTGCGTCCGAACAGTGCACGTTTATGGTTAATCTGCCGTAAATGCCTAAGTGAATTGCGGTTTTCGCAACCGGCATCGCACTATCTCGGGGCGGGCAGCGAGATCGGTGTTGTCCGTCGCTCAAAGGAGGTAATAAGGTTTCAGACCAGCACCGATCCGCGATTGGTCGTCCCGTCTACCTGAGGAGCCTTCCTGATGCCGCTACCGTCACATCACATGATCGAGGCAGCACCGCAGCCTGTCGCACCGTTTTCCCATGCCTGCGAGGTTGATGGCTGGGTGTTTCTGACCGGACAGATGCCGACAATGCCGGGGGCCCCGGATGACCCGCTGCCGGACGGCATTGAGGCGCAGACCAGACGGGTCATGGACAACCTGATCATTGTGCTGGAGGGCATGGGGCTTGGGCTTGAGAATGTCGCACAGGTGCGGGTTTTCCTCACTCATTTCGAACGCGATTATGCCGCCATGAACGAGGTTTACCTGGGGTATTTTGCAGAAGGGAAGCTGCCTGCCAGAACCTGTGTCGGTGTGACCGGCCTTGCTGTAGGTGCTCTGGTCGAGATCGATATGGTGGCGCGGCGGCCCTAGTGCGAGTTGCGCAGGGATTGGCTCCGTCGGCCGCAGCCGTTTTCATGATGGTGCGCAGATGTGGTTCCGCAGGTCCTCCAGGATGGCAGACGATTGCAGGCAATGGGCCAGACCGGGTTTGCAAATGAAATGCAATTCCAGTGTATCTGACCGCGTCGGAATCGATGTCAGCGCAAGCTCTCCATACGGGCCGGCGTCGAGACGGATAAGACAGTCTATCTCGTTGTTGCGCACCATCTCCACATCGGTGGTGCGGACCGCATCCCGGACATACGGTTTCAGCCTGTCGTCATGGTTGGGCCAGTTTGCCGGCAGCATCGCAAGTGCTCTGGAACAGATTCCGACACGGAACTTGCGGCTGTTGATTTCAGGCGCGATAGCCTCGGTAGCCTCCGTCAAGTCGTCAAAGACCCTGGAGATGCGTGGCAGATAGGCTTCGCCCTGCGCCGTCAGCAGCAATCCGCGTGGCAATCTGCGGAACAGGTCCACGCCGAGCGAGGCTTCAAGCTTCTTGACCTGCTGGCTAACAGCACCTGCCGTAACCCCCAGTTCGCTGGCTGCCGTCGTAAAACTCAGATGCCGGGCGGCGGCTTCAAAAGCACGCAAAGTATTCAGTGATGGTAGCCTGTAGGTCATGAGCTTCTCCTGCCACAGACATACATGAAAATCATCGTTTGCAGCCCCAGTATTTCTATGCCTGCACCGCAGCCAATCTGGGTTGTGCGATTGATGGCCCGACCGATACCTTTTGCCCGGCATACGAAAACCTACAGGTCTCGGCAGCAGAGGCGGGCCAAAGACAGGGTGGCAGAACATGACCCAGAACAGTCCGAGCTCCCAGCTCTACGATGCAATGAAGGAACGCGGCAGAGCGTATCTGGTGGTGTTTCGGGAACTGGTGAAACGTTATGGTGAGGCTGAAGCCATAAGCGTCATGCGCGCTGCAAGCTATGAACATGGCCGCATAATTGGAAAACCGCTGGCCGGCTATGCGCCACGTGATTTTGCCGGCATGGCGGAAGGCTATGCAAAGGCACCGGATGGCGGAGCGACATTTTCACCCGACATCAGACAGCTGACCGCCACTTGCCTTGAAGTCCGGATGATGACCTGCCCGATAAAAGATGCGTGGACAGAGGCCGGGTGCAGCGATGACGAGATCTGCACTTTGCTGCACTGCGCGTCTGCGCTCGATGAAGGCACTTTCGACGCTGCCGGTTTTGACTATGAAATCGAACTTTGGTCGCCGGGCCAAGAGGGATGCTGCCTGACGAGAATAACCGAGAAGTCATGAACCCTGGGCCGGTTGTGATCAGATCTCGGCGAACTCCTCAAAGTCATCGTTGGGCTGGGCCGGGCCGTTGTCGCGCTGATTGTCCTTGTTGCCGGACGGGGTTCGGCCAATCTTGCCCTGCAGCGACTTCAGATCCACAAACTGATCAGCCTGGCGGCGCAGCTCATCGGCAATCATGGGCGGGCGAATGGCCATTGAGGAGATCACCGTGACCCGGCAGCCCTTGGACTGGGCTGCTTCAACCAGCGAGCGAAAATCGCCGTCACCGGAAAACAGGACAATGTGATCCAGCGATGAGCAAAGTTGCATGATGTCGACGGCAATCTCGATGTCCATATTGCCCTTGACCTTGCGCCGGCCGGCGGAATCGGTGAATTCCTTCGCAGGCTTGGTCACGACCATGAAACCGTTATAGTCCAGCCAGTCGATGAGCGGGCGGATTGGCGAATAGTCGGCATCGTCAAGAAGCGCCGTGTAATAGATCGCCCGGGTCAGCCTGGTGCCGTCTTCGAACATCTTCAACATGCTTTTGTAGTC
>JBCCVY010000320.1:0-4064 GCA_039194725.1 Pseudomonadota bacterium | reverse complement strand
CGGACAAAACCGTCGAGCACCTTTTCTATGCTGCCGGGCTGCAGCTTGCCCAACGGATCATTGATCCCGATCAGTTTGGCACCGCCGGTAAACAGTTCCGGTGCGCCGCATTCATCCACCAGAATGTGCGCATCTCCGTGACAGACAATCGCGCCGTATGGTGGCACCATGGCGGACAGGCACAGGCTGTTGGCCGCAGTGCCAGTGAGCACAAGAAACGCATCCAGCTTGCATTCAAACAGGTCGCAGAGCTGGTCCTGCGCCCTGCGTGTGAATTCATCGCTGCCATAAGACGCCTGCGTGCCGGAATTTGCCGCCACGATCGCATCCATGACTGCCGGATGCACGCCATAAACATTGTCACTGCCGAAATTCATTTGTTCGATTCTCACACTCGCGGTTATTGCGGGCTGTCTGGGTATCACATCGGCCCGTGCAAACACACCCGGCAATGGCGTAAACCACTGGCACCAAGACCGCTTGCATATTGGACAGATTTCTGGCAATACACTGGCTGTTTAGGTCAGTTTTGCTGACCTAAATTATGGCAGACCACCGGAAAAGCTCGAGCAGCAGCACAATGACGGCTAAACTCAAACAGAAACGTCAGGGCACGGTCTGCCTGACCCAGGGAAAACGCACGACGCTCAAACGCTTCTAAGAACGTCAACCAAGCAGTTCTCCCGAAAAGCGGAGGGGTTTGCAGGCGAGACGTTCAAGAGGCAAGCGGTAGCGGAACAAGTGTCCGCCAAACTGCAAAACCTGTCACCGGACAATCGCCAGCAGTCTCCAGATGAAAGAGTTGAACACCCGCGTCGCGCGGTCTTCGTCAGGCACGTGAGACCAGCGTTCGCAAAACAGGCAAGGATCGCCGGACATGACATACGAAGTTTCTGCACGCTCGAAGGCTTTGACTGAGGCCGGCCTGCCCGCAAAAACCGGCCTATATGATCCTGCCAACGAACATGATGCCTGCGGTGTCGGCATGATCGCCAACATCAACAACGACAAGAGCCACCGTGTCATTGCAGATGGCCTGCGCATCCTGGAAAACCTGGAACACCGCGGCGCAGTGGGCGCCGACCCGAAAGCCGGTGACGGCGCCGGCATCCTGCTGCAGATCCCGCACGATTTCTTCGCTTCCGAAGCCAAGCGGCTTGGATTCAAGCTGCCTAGTGCCGGCGATTATGGCGTCGGCTTTGTGTTCCTGCCGCGCGACCCGGCGGTGCGTGAACGCATCGAGCAGATTTTCGCCAAGGCAGCACTTGAGGAAGACCTGGAAGTGCTTGGATGGCGCGACGTGCCGGTCAACCAGGACGTACTCGGCGCATCCGTCCTGCAGAGCGAACCATTCCACCGCCAGGTATTCGTGGCTCGCGGGCCGGGCTTCAAGGACACCGATCCGCTCGCCTTCGCGCGCAAGCTGTTCGTCATGCGCAAGGTGGTGTCCAACCGGGTCACCTCGATCACCGACACCGACAGTTCCGGCTACTACGTTGTTTCGATGTCACCAGACACAATCGTCTACAAGGGCCTCGTGCTCGGCCTGAACCTGGGCGATTACTACACCGACCTGAAAAACCCCAAGGTCACCTCCGCCCTGGCGCTGGTGCACCAGCGGTTTTCCACCAACACCTTCCCGTCATGGCCGCTGGCGCATCCCTACAGGATGATCTGCCACAATGGCGAGATCAACACCTTGCGCGGCAACTACAACTGGATGGCCGCGCGTTATGCCACCATGAGTTCCGACCTGTTCGGCGCCGACATGGAAAAGCTGTGGCCGATCTCCTACGAGGGCCAGTCGGACTCGGCGTGTTTTGACAACGCGCTGGAGCTATTGCAGTTTGCCGGCTACTCCATGTCGCACGCCATGATGATGCTGATCCCGGAAGCCTGGGCCGGCAATCCGCTGATGGACGAAAACCGCCGCTCTTTCTACGAGTACCACGCCGCCCTGATGGAGCCGTGGGACGGCCCCGCGGCGATCGCTTTCACCAATGGCCGCCAGATCGGCGCAACGCTGGACCGCAACGGCCTGCGCCCGGCCCGCTACCTGGTCACCAGTGACGGCTTCGTCATGCTGGCCTCGGAAATGGGTGTGCTGGATTTCGCCGAGGACACCATCACGACCAAGTGGCGCCTGCAGCCCGGCAAGATGCTGCTCATCGACCTGGAGGAAAAGCGCATCATTTCGGACCAGGAACTGAAAGACACCCTGTCCACCAGGCATCCCTACCGCGAATGGCTTGACCGCACCCAGGTGCTGCTCAAAGACATGCCGGCTTCCAAGCCGCGCGCACCGCAGACCAATGTCGGCCTGCTCGACCGTCAGCAGGCATTTGGCTACACCCAGGAAGACCTGAAGTTCCTGCTGGCGCCAATGGCCCAGACAGGCCAGGAAGCCATCGGTTCCATGGGCACCGATACGCCGATCTCTGCGCTGTCGTCGAAGCCGAAGCTGCTGCACACCTATTTCAAGCAATTGTTCGCCCAGGTCACCAATCCACCGATCGATCCGATCCGCGAGGAACTGGTCATGTCGCTGGTGTCGTTTATCGGCCCGCGCCCCAACCTGCTCGACCTGAAAGGCACCTCGCGCCAGAAGCGGCTCGAGGTTCCGCAACCGATCCTGACCAATGAGGATCTGGAAAAAATCCGGGTGATCGGAGACATCAAGGACAATGACTTCCTGACCATCACGCTGGACATCACCTATGCCGCCGCCAGCGGCGCTGAAGGCATGCAGCAGGCGCTGGATCATCTGTGCGCGCGCGCCGAAAGCTCCGTGCATGAAGGCCACAACATCATCATCCTGTCGGACCGGATGACGTCGCAGGAGCAGGTCCCGATCCCCTCCCTGCTGGCGACCTCGGCCGTGCACCACCACCTGATCCGCAATGGACTGCGCACCTCAGTGGGCCTGGTGGTTGAAACCGGCGAAGCCCGCGAAGTCCACCAGTTTGCAACACTGGCCGGGTTCGGCGCGGAAGCCATCAATCCGTACCTTGCCTTTGAGACCATCGAGGACATGCTGCCGAAACTGGCGGAGGAAGTCAGCCGCGACGAAGCGGCGAAGCGCTACATCAAGGCCATCAATAAGGGCCTGCTGAAGGTCATGTCCAAGATGGGCATTTCAACCTACCAGTCCTATTGCGGCGCCCAGATTTTCGATGCTGTCGGCCTGAAGCAGTCATTTGTCGACCGCTTCTTCACCGGCACGTCCACCCAGGTCGAAGGCGTCGGTCTTGCGGAGGTTGCCGCTGAAACCGTCGAACGCCACCGGCTGGCGTTTTCCGATGCTCCCATCTATCGCAATGCGCTTGATGTCGGCGGCGAATATGCCTTCAGGCTGAGAGGTGAATCGCACGTCTGGCAGCCCGACATCGTTGCCGACCTGCAACATGCCGTGCGCGGCGACATTCCTGAGAAGTACCGGAACTTCGCCAAGCAGGTGAATGACCAGGCAGCGCAACTGATGACCCTTCGCGGCCTGTTCAGGCTGCGCCCGGCCGAAGAGATGGGCCGGCAGCCTGTGCCGCTGGACGAGGTTGAACCGGCGGCGGAAATCGTCAAGCGGTTTGCCACCGGCGCCATGTCGTTCGGCTCGATCAGCCGCGAGGCCCACACCACGCTGGCAATGGCCATGAACCGCATTGGCGGCAAGTCCAACACCGGCGAAGGCGGCGAGGAACCTGATCGTTTCCTGCCCATGGCAAACGGCGATTCAATGCGTTCGGCGATCAAGCAGGTCGCCTCCGGCCGCTTTGGCGTGACAACCGAATACCTGGTCAATTCGGACATGATCCAGATCAAGATGGCGCAAGGCGCAAAGCCCGGCGAAGGTGGACAGCTGCCCGGCCACAAGGTCGACAAGACAATTGCCGCGGTGCGCTATTCAACCCCCGGTGTCGGACTGATCTCGCCGCCGCCGCACCACGACATCTACTCCATCGAGGACCTGGCGCAACTCATCTACGACCTGAAGAACGCCAACTCGAAAGCCGACATCTCGGTCAAGCTGGTGTCGGAAGTCGGCGTTGGCACGGTGGCCGCCGGTGTCG
>JBCCVY010000319.1:0-4094 GCA_039194725.1 Pseudomonadota bacterium | reverse complement strand
GCACGGCGGCACGCTGCAGGCCGGCCATTCCGCGGACAGTGACCGCGCTGTCGGCCAATGCGCTACGGTCCGAACCGGTAAAACGCCGCGGTTTCGTGTCAAAGGCAGCGACCACCCCTATGGTCTCACCCTGTTCATCGGCAACGGGCGCCATCAGCAGCGCGCGCACAGACTTCAAGGCAGAGGCAATTTTCTGAACACCCTTGCGTTTCGCCGTTTTGACATCACCGGCCTGAACGATACCGGCACGGACCAGCTCAGGCAAAACCAGCCGCCGGCATGTCCTGGCTTCAGCCTCGCTGAAACCGGCAGCCGCCTCGATGCAATTGTCGCCGACGGACACCGACACGAAAACACACGGCACATTCAGCGCGACAGCGGTGACGTTGGTCACCGCCCCCAGGATGGGGCCGGAGTCCGGGACCCCGCATCCGGACTTGCCAAAGGCTTCCGTGACATCAGATTTTTCTGTCATACCGCGTTCCTTGCACACAACTACCCAAAACATCATGTGATGTGCTCATTGTGCAGACCAAGTCCTGCGGCATTCCTAACCGGAACAATTGCATTTGTATCATTTGGGAGCTAATCGCTGCGCCTGACCGGCAGGTTTTCCGGTTACTATCCTAACCGGCACCTGCGGGCTGCTGTGAAAACACACTCAAAATGTGCATGTCCGTGCGCGCCTGCACGCGCAGTTCATCTCCTGCCCCCGCAAAGAACGCCATGCCGGATCCGAGCTTCCGGGTATCGCCACTGGCAATGTCGGTTGCCACTCCGGTGCCGAACAGGACGTGGTTCGCCTGGCAGCTATTGCTATCCCCCAGCATGGTTTCAGCGCCTGCGACAAGGCGCAGGTCCGAGACACCGAAACCGATCCTGTCGGCATCGCCCAGCATCTCGACCGTTCGCACCCGACCATCTGCCGTGACCTGCTCGGCCCCGGCGCGGCGCATCTCGTCAACGGATTTTACGAACATCCGCCGGTCGGTCTTTTCAATGGGACCACTGGCTTCATAGCAACCGTCCTCGTCGAAGCGTTCGTCGCCGGTTAGCGGCGGACGGAATATGCTGATATGGCACTCGTCTTCGGTCAGGTGCAGGCGATGCCGGTCGTTGGGCCCGACCACGTACAGAACGCCCGCTGCCAGCGGCCAGCTTTCATTGCTCGTCAGATCCGCGACCTGGCCCCTGCCGGAAACAATGTAGTTGGCTTCCCAATGGTGTTTCAGCCATACAACGAGGTTCGTGCCCCCGGCCACCTTGTTCTCGTTGTAGGAAAACCCCATGCCGTCGGCGGCGGTGAGAAAACGCGCCGAGCGAAACGACCGGTCAGCCGGGTACTTGACCCGCCCCAGCACCTCAAGCTCTTCAAGCGTGCGGACAATCATCGCAAACCTCTTTTTCCACCCCGGCAGCTCTTTGCCTGAAACTGTTGACCACCCGACAGGCACTTGGCAATCGGGATCTGTGTGGAAAACCGGGCGGATCCTCAACTTTACCGGTGTTTCTGCTGTGGCATGCAACCTCCAATGTGTACGCTGGTCGAGCGGTGTTCACCTGTTGAAGAGTAGATTCTGTTTTCCAATGAATGTTCGGCTGGCACACGTCATCGTTGCAGGGGTTCGCTGGTGGTGCGGCTTGACCTATCCTCGCCAAACGCTGGCGTTTCGGCGCAGGATTGGCCGTTGGCCCAATCCGGCCCTGCCGCTGTGGCGAAACGACAAATATGCCTGGCGCAAGATTTTCGACCGCAATCCCCTGTTCACAGGTATCAGTGACAAACTTCAGGCAAAACAGTTTGCCGCCACCCACTGCCCAAACATCAAGGTGCCACGCACTTTGTGGTCGGGTTCGCGCGCAGATGACATACCCGAGGAAATTCTGGCTGGTGATGTCGTTGTCAAAGCAAACCACGGCTCGGGCTGGAATGTTTTCATCAGGGATGGCAATTACGACCGCCGCAGTCTCAACCGCAAAGCCACCAGCTGGATGAACAGGAGTTTCGGACGCACGCATGCCGAATGGGGATATTACGGTGTCGAACCGGTCCTGTTCGTGGAAGAGATGCTGACCGAACCTGGGCGACAGATGGTCGATGAGTACAAGTTCTATTGCGGCGCCGGCAAAATGGCCTTTGCATTTGTGCGCCAGACCGGGCCGGACGGCGTCAGACTTGAAGGTGTGCTGGATGACGACGGCCACGCGCGTGCCGGCTCCTTCGATTCCGGCGAGTTGTCAGGCGCCATTCGCGCGCCGGCCGAATGGCGCAGGCTCAGGCAGGCCGCACTGACCCTGTCCCGCCACTTCGACTTTGTCCGGTGCGACTTTTATCTGGTCGACGGTGACATCTACTTTTCCGAGTTGACGCTGTATGCGCTTGGCGGCTTCGCCTGGATCGATGATGCTGACCTGAATGCGAAATATACGCGCATCTGGGACCTGCGCAATTCATGGTTCATGCAGACGCCGCAAACTGGTTGGCGCAAACACTATGCCAGTGCGTTGCGGGTCCTGCTGGACGACATGGACGAAAAGCACGCCAGCGCGTGATGACTTGTAGACGATGCAGGTGAGCTCAAACCGGCATCTTCAACTGTCAACCCGACCAGCCACGCCAAAATTGCCATAAGAACAGGAACACGAACGCCACCCCGGCGGAAAAAAGTGCACGAAGGAACCGCTTGCGCTTCAGTTCACGAAGCTCGCTCACGAAGAACAGCTCCTTGACCCTCTCTTTGAGGCCGTCAGCGGCACCCAATGCCTCGATGTAGGCGTCCACCGATGCGTGGGTACCAGGCGTGAAATACAGCAGTCCACGAGCCACGTCGCCGTCCGACGCTGCTACGGAAACTGACTTGCGCGTCGGATACAGCACAAAGCCAAACAGCAGGATCGGGAAGATGACGACGGACCATCCTGCAATGACCAGCAATTCATCGCTGCGTTGCAACTTGGGTAGATGCCCGCCCAACCGGAAAACGATGCCCAGTGCAAAGATGTAGCCAACTCCTACGATCTGGGCCTTGGTATCGTATGCCCTGACGGTTTGCTGAGCCTCCGCCAGCGCTTCCTTGACCACCGCGATACTGTCCGAATCTGTAGCCATGGCTTGCTGCCTCGATCAGATCTGCCCTGGTCCGACAATAAGGCCTGTTCGCAGTTGAATTCCATAGTTCAGTTGTGCAGAAGCGTTCGAAAGAGCCGGCGCTCGGCCGCAACATGGTTGTGGCTGCTTGTTGTCATGCGGTCTCAGTGCTGTCCAGAAGATCAAGCAGTGCCCGGGCATAAATCCCATGAAGGCCCGACCGCGGTTCACTGAAGAACCACGACTGTCGGATATCCCATGATGCACTTTGTGCATCTCTGAGCTTTGGATCGTCATCCAGCATCAGGTAGCCGCCCTGATTGTAGACCGTGTACTCGCCAAAGAATATCTTGCTGCCGACCAGGTACAGATCGCATCTCATATGATCCAGGCCGTCGCTAAGCTGCAGTGCCACCTGCTCGATGGCTTGCCGATTCGACGGCAGTGGCCTGTCGGCACTCTTCGCGCCGATCTGATTGGCTATCGAGCTCGCCGCCCAGTCACCGCGCAGGACCGCGGCGGCCGAGCCTAGGTGCCTGTCGTAGATCATGGTGATCAGTTCGATCTTGCCGCAATACACGTACACCTTTGCTTCGGTCGTGCCATAGCCGCCGTCCTCGTCGAGGATCAGCTCCTCAACATAGAGCTGCGGCGTGAGGCCGAAATAACCCCACTCCCAATGCGTGCGCCCGTATCGTGTGCCCAGCCAACCCCGCGTCTCGGCCAACAACGCCTTGCGATCATACCTGCCTCCAAAAACCGGGAAACAGAAACCGGACCCGTGCGTCGCCTTGACCATCACATCGCCCTGCAGGTGCTGCTCAGGTATATCGGCTGCATCTGCGCCCACCCACAGAACTTTGGGAAGCAGAATGTCCTTGCATTTGTCCTTTGCAACCTGCTTGCACTCAAGCTTGTCACTCAGGCCTACGAATTGCGGATTTCGATCAAACACCTTGCGCCACAGGAATTTGTCGTTGACGGTTTTGGGGTTCGCCGGATTCGG
>JBCCVY010000318.1:0-4095 GCA_039194725.1 Pseudomonadota bacterium | reverse complement strand
GGCGGCATGATCGGCTCCGCCCTGGTGCTGCTGGTCACCTTGATGCTGTCTCTGCCGATCGGGGTTGCAGCAGCCATCTACCTGGAGGAGTTCGCACCGCGCAACCGGATCACCCATCTGATAGAGGTGAACATCAACAATCTTGCCGCGGTGCCGTCCATCGTCTTCGGCTTGCTGGGGCTAGCGGTCTTCCTGAATTTCTTCGGCCTGCCGCGCTCGTCCGCCCTGGTCGGCGGTATGGTGCTGGCGCTGATGACGCTGCCCACCATTATCATCGCCTCGCGCGCCGCATTGCGGGCGGTGCCGCCGTCAATCCGGGAAGGAGCGCTTGGAGTCGGTGCATCACACCAGCAGGCGGTGTTCCATCATGTTCTGCCGCTGGCCATGCCAGGCATTCTCACCGGCACGATTATCGGGATGGCGCAGGCACTGGGCGAGACCGCTCCCCTGCTCATGATCGGCATGGTTGCCTTTATCGTTGATGTGCCGACAAGTTTCAGCGATGCAGCGACGGTGCTGCCGGTTCAGATCTATCTGTGGTCCGATCTGCCGGAGGCAGCTTTCCAGGCCAAGACGGCGGGAGCGATCATGGTCCTGCTTGGTTTTCTGTTTCTGATGAATGCGCTGGCCGTGTTCCTGCGCAAGCAGTTCGAGCGCCGCTGGTAGTAGCTTAATTTGTCGAATTGGGTTTGATTGGAGCAAAAAATGGACGCCGCGGTTATGGACACTGACAAACGCCATGAAGCCATCATGACGCCGGCCGAGCCGCTGATCATGAAGGAAGGCACGCCGAAGATTGTGACCAAGGACGTGACTGTCCACTACGGCGAAAAGCAGGCGATTTTCCCGTTGGACATCAGCATTCCGGACCGGGCTGTGTCGTCATTCATCGGGCCTTCAGGATGCGGCAAGTCGACTTTCCTGCGCTGCATCAACCGCATGAACGATACCATCCCGATCTGCCGGGTGGGCGGCAAGATCACCATTGACGGCAGCGACATCTACGATCCTGAGCTGGATGTTGTGCAACTGCGCGCCCGCGTCGGCATGGTGTTTCAAAAGCCCAACCCGTTCCCGAAGTCCATCATGGAGAATGTCGCCTACGGTCCGCGCATTCACGGCATGGCGCAATCCAAGACGGATCTTGAGGAGATTGTTGTCAATTCCCTGAAGCGGGCCGGCCTTTTCGAAGAGGTGAAAGACCGCCTTGATGCGCCTGGCACAGGCCTGTCAGGCGGCCAGCAGCAGAGGCTGTGCATAGCCCGCGCCATCGCGGTGAACCCCGATGTCATCCTGATGGACGAACCGTGTTCGGCACTGGACCCCATCGCGACAGCGCGTATCGAGGAGCTGATCGACGAGCTGCGTGAGAACTATTGCATCGTGATTGTGACGCACTCCATGCAGCAGGCCGCGCGGGTGTCGCAACTGACTGCCTTCTTCCACCTCGGAACGTTGGTGGAGGTGGGTGACACCGAAGCCATATTCACCAATCCGCAGGAACGCCGCACACAGGATTACATCATGGGCCGCTTTGGCTGATTCTTGGCCATCGCGACGTCCCCATTTGAAAGGTTGAGCCCGAATGACAACGCACATCGTTTCCGCTTTTGACGAGGATCTCGCAAAGCTGCGCAACCTGATTGCCCAGATGGGCGGCCTGGCGGAAGACCAGTTCGGCAAGTCCATCGACGCCCTGTCGACGTCGGACCGCGTCAAGGCGGAGCACATTATTGCGGCCGACGACAAGATCGACACGCTGGAAAAGGAAGTCGAGGAGAATGCCATCAAGCTGATCGCCATGCGCCAGCCCATGGCGGAAGACTTGCGCTCGATCATGGTTGCCATCCGTATTTCTTCCGATCTGGAACGGATCGGCGATTTGGCCAAGAACATTGCCAAGCGAACCCTTGCGGTCAATGAACCGTTGCCACGGTCCGTCAATGCCGGATTGAACCGGATGGCCGAACTAGCCATGGAACAGCTGGCCGATGTGCTTGACGCCTATGCCAGCCTGGATACCGAGAAAGCCAATGATGTCTGGCACAACGACAGTCGCATCGACACGTTGTACAATTCGGTGTTTCGCGAACTGTTGACCTACATGATGGAAGATGCGCGCACCATCGGCATGTGCACCCACCTATTGTTCGGCGCCAAGAACATCGAACGCATTGGCGATCACACGACCAATATCGCCGAGAACATTCACTACCTCGTGACCGGAGAAACGCTGGATGCACCCCGGCCGAAGGAAGACAGCACGTCTCTGACCCCGATTGAAGCGCGTGCCGAGAAATAGTCGAATGATACGCCCACACGGAGCCTGCGAATGCCTGCAAGTGTATTGATTGTTGAAGATGAAGAGCCGATCCAGGAGTTGCTCGCCTATAATTTTGAAGCCGAGGGCTACACGGTGCGCGCAATTGACGGTTCGGAGGATGTCGTGCGCGATGTCCTCAATGATACACCGGACATAATTGTGCTCGACTGGATGTTGCCCAACCTGTCGGGTATCGAGATTTGCCGGTCCTTGCGTGCGCGGCCGGAAACCCGCGAGGTGCCGATCATCATGCTGACGGCGCGCGGCGAAGAAACCGAACGGGTGCGCGGCCTGGCCACCGGCGCCGACGACTATGTGGTCAAGCCGTTCTCGGTGCCGGAACTCCTGGCCCGGGTAAAGTCACTGTTGCGCCGGTCCAGCCCCGATGCCGTTGCCGATATGCTGCAGGCAGGAGACATATCTCTCGACCGCCGCACCCGCCGGGTGCAGCGTTCCGGACGCGATATCGACCTGTCGCCGACCGAGTTCAAACTGCTTGAGCACATGATGCAGACGCCCGGCCGGGTCTATACCCGTTCGCAGCTGCTCGACTCGGTGTGGGGCAGGGACGTCTATGTGGACGAGCGTACCGTGGACGTGCATGTTGGCAGGTTGCGCAAGTCCATCAGCCGGGCCCGCGAGGTCAATCCGATCCGCACCGTGCGCGGCATGGGGTATTCGTTTGACGAGCGCTTTGGGGCTGTCAAAGCCTGACCGGAATGAAAAATCCGGCGAAGCAGGCGCTTCACCGGATAATGTTTTGTTGGGTACTTTCTGCCTTCAGCCTGTGCGGCGGCTTCTGTCGCGCTGCGGCTGGTAGGCAATAGCTGCGTGACCGGCACAATATGGCGAGCCTTCCTTGGGCGGCTTGCCGCAGAAACAGAATTCCTCGCTGCCCGGGTCGCCGATCGGCCAGCGGCAGGTCTTGTCCGACAGCATCAGGATCGTGACCCGCTCGCCAACCGGTATGTCGGCAACATGAATTGGAACCGGGTCCGGAATCGGCTCAGGTTTCACCGAGGCCAGAGGCTTCAGCGCATTGTTGCCGGAGGTGCGTGGCGCGCCGCCCGTGGCGCTCGCCCGGCCCGGATGGCTGGGTTCGCGTGTCTTGCGGGTGCGCGGTGTCGAAACCCTGGCGCGGGTGACCCGGCCGGACAGCCCCATCCGGTGGACCTTGCCGATAACGGCGTTGCGGGTCACACCGCCTGCCAGCTTCGCTGCGATCTGGCTGGCGCTCAGACCCTCGGCCCACAGCTTCTTCAGCAACTCGACCCGGTCGTCTGTCCAGGGCAGTTTTTGCGGCGGTTCTTCCGGTAATTGTTCATCGCTCACGAGCGGAATCCTTCTTCGATCGCCGGCCATAATCGGTTCGGCGTGAAACGCAAATGTACGTACAGAAATCGCTACATTTCGTAGACTGTGATCGGGACCCTACTAAATAGGCTGAATCTGGCGCAAGAGTCGGGCAACGGAAATTGCCGGTTTTCCCCAGCTTCGGCCGAAAAACATGGTTAATGACAGGTTAATCCCCAGCTTTGTGGCAGGTCCATGCGGCGTTCTGACTCAGGTGGGCGCGAATTCCGGATTCCTGAGCACAATGCGGTCTTTTCGGGCCTGGCGTCCACGTTGCCAAGATGTCAAAAACACAATATACTGACACATGTTCGATAGTTGCGCCGCCGCTCGCCGGTGGCGTTTGCTGTTTCAAGGGCCGAGCGATTTTGCCTTCTGGCGTCATTGGATCGCACTTGTGGTGGAGCGACACCACGGCG
>JBCCVY010000317.1:0-4105 GCA_039194725.1 Pseudomonadota bacterium | reverse complement strand
CCGACTTTTCCGTCATTGGTAAAGTGGGCGGTGAAGGTGGTGGAACCGGCGGCGGCAATGGCGGCGGTGGAAGTGCCGGCGGCCGCAACTGATCAGCCGATTGATAGACTTGACCTGCTTCAGAGCCAGCACCGCTTCATTCCGGTGCTGGCTTTTTCTGTGTCTGGAATGTCGAACTTGCTGTGGAGCAGCGTCGGTTCGCCTGAACCAACAAAGCTGATCTAGCGACGGTTCCGGCTGCGAAACTTGCGGGATATGAGGGCTGGCATCAACAGCATGATTGCAGCCGCAAAGGTTGCAAGGCCAAAGGCGGCGATCGCGGCAACGCCAAGCGTGTGCGAAGCGCCGACAGTCTGGCTGAGCAACGGACTGGCAGTCGCCTGGCCGACAGGCAATACGGCGACCATCACCATCAGCACGGCGGTGCCCAATGCAATGGCGAAAAACGACAGCACGTGCGTGTTCCTGCGTTTCTGTGCAGCATTGCCACTACGTGCCACAGCACCAAAGCCGTACAAGCCGTCAGTGTCTTCATGAATGATAAGCATGGCGCGCATCCCGGTTCATCGATGAACCCCTTCAGCGTCGGATAGAGCCACAAAAGCATGGCGTAAAATCAGGGAAACCATGCCGCAGGCCGGGTAATTGTGTGGCAAACCGGGGGCATAGGGTTAACAAAAGGTTAACGATATCAGAGTGTTATGTTGAACGAACTGCAGAATTCTCGAGTTTTTTGCGACATTTGAGGGCCGCGTTGTCCGGTAGTGTGCCGACATCGTCATAAGTGATCGTGGCACCATGTTTGACCGGGCGGTTCAGCTTGACGCCGTGGGCCAGACCGATGGGCAGGGCGCGGGCGCGGCATGATGCATCTGCCGGTATCAGCTTGCCCCAGGCGGTATACCCGCCTTCTCCGTCCAGAGTGTCGCCGGGAAGCAAATCTTTCTTGGCCACTGCAACAACATCGCCACGCCATGCGGTTGTGGTTCCCGTGGCTTCGCCGCGGATTGCAGCATTGGCGGCGGAAACGCCGAGCTCGAGGCCGATCAGGTGATAGGGCCGGTACATTGCGGCAAAGTAGCCTGACTGATCGGTTTTCAGCCCGTACTGCAGGAAACAGTCTCGTGCGTACTGGTTGGGCGCCTTGAATACGGCGTAGACGCCCCAGCGCAGATGATTGTGCATTTCGGTCATCTCGCCGCGATGCTCCGAGGCGACAACCTCGACAGTTCCCGCATTGTCCAGCATGCCGCCTGCGTCTGAAGGGATCAGCAGATTTTGCAGGTTGTCGAAATCGACGGCAGGAAACTTCAGCCCGTCGCTCGGTGCATCCAGTCCGGTTGCATTGGCAATGGCTGCCATTTCGATGGCGGACTTGGTGCCGTCCAGGAACGAGTTGAACATTTGCGAATTCATGCCGGCCGCACCGGCCTGCTCGAGGGTCAAGCCGTAGTAGGTCCACACGTCATCCGGCGTGACGTCGTGAAACTCGGGCTGGTAGCGGGTGCCCTTGCCGGCGCAGACGACTTCCAGGCCACAGGTCCTGGCCCAATCGACTATCTCGCAGACCAGAGCGGGCTGATCGCCCGATGCCATGGAATAGATCGTGCCCGCCTTGCGATGGGCCTCGGCCAGGACCGGGCCGGCCAGCACGTCCGCTTCCACATTGACCATTATGATGTGCTTGCCGTGGCGCGCTGCTGCCAGAGCATGTGCGCAACCGGCGGCCGGTGAGCCGGTTATCTCCATGACAACTTCAACTGCCGGATCGGCAATCAGGTCCATCCCGTCTTCGGTAAAGCGGGTTTGAGATATCAGCTCGTCGTGCCAGCCGACAGTGCGGCATGCGGCACGGGCCCGCTCCGGATCCAGGTCCGCTATGACGGCAACCGACAAATGCGGTGAAAACGGCACCTGGTTGAGAAACATCGAACCGAACTTGCCGGCTCCGATCACGCCGACGCGAACCGGTCCCTGATCGGCAATTCGCTCAGCGAGAATAGCGGGAAGTGGGTGCATCCGGTTGGCCTCATTCGAACTGTCTGAAGATTTCTGCACAGTGGCCGCAACAGTACGGTCAAGTCAATCGGATCGGGCCGTTCAAGGCGATCATTGCAGGTTGTTGACTGAAACCTTCGGCGGAATTCAATTCGCCGGACCGCCAACCGGCTGGCGGGCGTAGATCCAGGCGAGACGCTGCAACTGCATGGATCCGGGCATCATCTTCAGGGCCAGGTTTCGGGCCAGCGCCTTGGGCCCGCCCATATGATAAATCACGGCGTTCTTTCGAGACTCGCGGACAATGCGGGCGGTACGCGGCTGGCGCTGCGCCTGATAGCTTGCAAGCGCCGCGTTCAGATCGCCGCCGCCCTCGCCGATACAGGTCGCCAGGCAGGCGGCGTCTTCCAGTGCCATGGCGGCTCCCTGGGCCAGATAGGGCAGCGAGGCATGGGCTGCGTCCCCAGCCAGAACGCAATTGTCCTGGCTCCAGGTGGAGATGGGGTCAAGGTCGGCGCCGGTCCAGGCAAGCCAGCTTGCCGGGGCGGACAACAGATCGGTCAGTGCGGGCGCGGCGCCCGGCAGCGCTGCCAGTACGTCGTCGCGGCCGGCAATGTTGTTCCAGCCGGCCTGGCTCGCCGGCTGTTCGACGCTGGCCACTATATTGAGCCGCCGGCCACCGGATACCAGGTAGTGGACAATGTGGGCGCCGGGTGCCAGCCACAGGTAGACTGCGTCCGGGTCAAGAGCGCCAGGCAGGTCCCCGGCCGGTGACAGGGCCCGGTAAAGAGTTTCACCGCTGAGGCGCGGTTGACTGTCTGGCGCAATCTGAGCTCGCAATGCAGAGCGTATTCCATCTGCCGCAATCACCAGGTCTGCCTCATGAGTTTCACCAGACAAGGTCTTCAGCCTTGCGGGCCGGCCGGTTTCCAGCCCGGTTATCCGGCAGTTGTTGACAATGCCGATGGATTTGTCGCGTGCCGCTGTTTGCGCCAGTGCGTTGATCAGGTCGGTCCGGTGGGCAACCCGGTACGGGCTGCCGAACCGGCTGGTGAAACTGTCCCCGAGTTCTAGCCCAGACAGCTGTTTTCCGCTGATCGCGTCGCAGATGCGGATACGCTCCGGTGCGCAGCACTGCGCCTGCAGAGTGCTCCACACGCCGAGGTCTTCAAGAACCCGAACCGCATTGGGCCCCAGCTGGAGCCCGGCACCGACTGCCTCGAGCCGGCTGGCCTGCTCAAACACCGTTGCCGAATGGCCTCTACGCGCGACGGCTATGGCACACGCCAAACCTGCAATACCCGCACCGGCAACTGAGATATGCAACTTCGACAACCCTAAACAGCCAAAAAATCACTAATAACGACTTTGCCCTTGCGGTACAAAAACGGCAGGACTAGGGTCCGCGCCGGTTAACCAGAACCGATATCACAGATAACATCGAGGAGTCATTCCTATGGGTTTCATCGCAGACTCGCTTTCCAGAATTCAGCCATCAGCCACGATTGCGATTTCGACGAAAGCCATGGAACTCAAGGCAGAAGGCCGGGATGTGATCGGACTGTCTGCAGGTGAACCTGACTTTGATACACCTGAAAACGTCAAGGAAGCAGCCATCAAGGCAATCCGCGACGGACGCACCAAGTACACGCCGGTTGATGGTGTGCCTGAACTGAAGAAGGCTATCTGCGCCAAGTTCGAGCGCGACAACGGGCTCAAGTATCAGCCATCGCAGGTTTCAGTCGGCACCGGCGGCAAGCAGGTATTGTTTAATGCCCTGCTGGCGACGCTCAACCCCGGCGACGAAGTGGTCATACCGACGCCGTACTGGGTCAGCTATCCCGACATTGTGCTGCTCGGTGGCGGCAAGCCGGTGTTTGTCGAAACCACGCTTGCCAATGGCTTCAAGTTGCAGCCCGCTGCCCTTGAGGCGGCCATTACACCGAAAACCAAATGGCTGGTGTTCAACTCGCCGTCAAACCCGTCAGGCGCGGCGTACAGCCATGCCGAACTGAAGGCGCTGACGGATGTTCTTTAGTCTGTCCTCTTTATACTGTATAAATGGGGGGAAACCGGAAAAATATAACAAGAGTTTGCATTTCTTTTT
>JBCCVY010000316.1:0-4147 GCA_039194725.1 Pseudomonadota bacterium | reverse complement strand
GCGCTGTCCCGGATGCGGTCAATGGGGATGTCGTCAAAGGCGAAGAACCGTGTGCCGGCCGGTGCTGGACCGGAAGCCTGGCCGCGATAATAGATCGTCACCCGGCCGGTCCGGTTGTCCTCGAAAACGGCATACACGAATTCAATGGCTGTGTTCAGCTGCGTCCCGTCAAATTTCTGTTTGAGCGCTGTCAGGTTGGAGCTTGCCGCCGTGTCACCGACGGTAGGCACCGTGAGATCGCCGGTGTCCGGATCTACCTCCAGCAACACGCTGCCTGATTGCTCGTACACGGCTCCGATTGTGGTGTTGGCATTGCGTGCAACAGCGTCGACCAGCGGATCTTCAAGTCCAAGCGTAAAATAGGCACCGCGAAAGTAGCCCAGCGGCCGGCCTTTGCCCTGACCGAAATCCATAACCCGTCCGACCAGGATGACATGATCGCCCGCGTCCACCAGGTCATGATGGGCGCATTCAAACCAGGCGAGCGCATCGTCAATCACCGGAGTGCCGGTCCCGCCTGGATGCCAGGGCGCAATGTCGAACTTGTCCCGCCGCCGCGACGCGAACAGACCCGAAATGTCCTTCTGCTCATCCGACAGTACATTTACCGAGAAATGCCGGGTGCCGCAGAAGACCTCGCAACTGGCCGCCGACCGGGCTATGCAAACCAGTATCAGTGGAGGATCAAGCGACACCGACGTGAACGAGTTGGCCGTGAACCCACGTGGCGTTCCATCATCTTCTTTCGTCGCGATGATGGTGACGCCGGTCGCAAACTGGCTGAGTGCTGCACGAAGCAGTTTTGGATCTGGCGTTCCGGTCATGCTCTGTCGCTCCTGGGTTCGCTGTTCAGATACCGCTCATTGTCGGCAACCAGCGCCGGAGCAGGCCTAAGGCACGGAGGCGGTGTCTTGCTGAACCGGACCGGGTTTGCCTCGATATCCTGCTGATAGACAATGCGCTCACACAGGCTAATCATTGCATCGAACATGGCGATGTCGACAAACTGGCCTTCGCCGCTGCGTTCGGCATGTCTGAGTGCCGCGAGTATGGCAAAGGCCATCATCATGCCGGTGAAAATGTCTCCGACCCCCGGGCCTGCCTTCATCGGCGTCGAAACATCCGGTCCGGTGATCGACATCAGCCCGCCCATGGCCTGCGCGACAACATCGTAGGACGGCAACTTCACATAGGAGCTCTCACCGTTGCGCGGGTTGCCAGACCCGCTGATCGAGGCATACACCAGTTTCGGGTTTACAGCGGCGATGTCGTCATAACCGAGGCCCAGCCGCTCCATGACGCCAGGCCGGAAATTCTCAAGCACAACATCAGCGTCTTTTGCAAGTTGCGAAGCGGCGTCACGGCCTTCGGCCGATTTCAGGTCCAGGACAACACTCTTCTTGCTGCGGTTCAGGCTGACAAAGTAGCCCGCCCATTTGCGCTCCGGGTCATCCTTGCGGTACGGCCCGTTGCTGCGGCTGGTGCCGCCATCGGGACTTTCGACCTTGATAATTTCCGCACCGTGATCTGCCATCATCATCGTGCAGTAAGGGCCGGACAGCATGCGGCTGAAGTCAAGCACCTTAACACCCGTCAGTATCCCAGGATTATCCGACATTCGTCCCCTCCTGTGCAGCATGGTGCAGGAACTCAAGCAGTTCGGCGTTGAAACGGACCGGATCTTCCGCCATGGCCATGTGGCGCAGACCTGGCAGGATGACGGTCCTGGCACCTGGGATTTCGGCAGCTATGGCATGCGCCATCTCAACTGAATTGCCATAGTCTTGCGAACCGGTCATCACCAGAGCCGGACAGCGAATGGCCGGCGATGGCGCGATCAGTTCGTCCACGCCGTCAACCAGAACCTGATAAATGTCGGGATAGATATCCTTGCTGTTGGCCATCACCCAGTCACGCACCTGCTGCATCACCGCCGGGTTGGCCTGGGAGAACGATTTGCTGAACCATCTCTCAAGCGCAGCCTCAACAGTAGCCGACGGGCCATCACGCCGGGCCTGATGTACGCGTGACTGGATCGCATCATGGGCGGCCTGATCCCTTTTGTGGGCAGAATGCAGGATGGCCAGCGCCCATAGCCGTGATCCGTGGTCCATCGCAAATCGCCTGGCGATCATGCCGCCCAGCGAGAAACCGGCAACTGCGGCGCTGGGCACATCCAACTCATCGATGAGCCACCGCAGCTGGTTGGCGAACAGGGTCAGGGAAGGCGTCTCCGGCGGCGGCGCGCTCTCTCCATGTCCGAACAGGTCGTAGGAGATCACCGTGTAACGGTCGGCCAGCGCACCGCGCTGCCATTGCCACATGTGCCGGTTCAGGCCCAGGCCATGCACCAGCACGACCGCCGGGCCCGGGCCTTCAACCACCTCGAAACAGGTACCGTCGCTGGTGGTTCCGCCTGCCACGTCACCCGCCTTCCGGCTTATAAGCGACAACTTCCACTTCCACTCTCACATTCACCAGCAGTTCGCTGACCACTGCAGAGCGTGCCGGCGGCTCATCAGGAAAATACTCGCCGTAAACGGCGTTGAAGCCCGGAAAATCAGCCCTGTCGCGCAACCAGACCATGGCTTTGACAACATCGCTGAGCTCGCAACCGGCAAGGGCCAATGTCGACTTGATTTCATCGAGCACGGCGCGGGTCTGATCCTCTACGGTGCCGGTTGTCATCACCTCGCCATCCGTGAACGGAACCTGCCCGGTCAGGAAGACAAAATCACCTGCCCGGATGGCCCGTGACAGCGACAGTTGCCTGCCGCCGATTACGATTGGGTCGCCGATTACGGTTTTCTTGCTCATGCCGGTTCCTCCGTTTGCCGCCCCGAGGCTAGCCGACATCGGGGAAAGTCGATTGTCCCGAATTCGCCAACAGGTGGCGAATTTTTCTAATTTGAATTGCCGGTTTGCGAGCTAGGCTTGATCCAGACACTTTATGGAGGAAGCGGGCATGACCGAACTCAAGCGCTACAAGATGCTGATCGATGGAGGCTGGGTCGACTCCGAAGACGGTCGGACGTTCGAGAGCATCAATCCATCCACTGGCGACGCTTGGGCGACCATTCCCGAAGCCACTGCAGGCGACGTGGATCGCGCTGTCAAGGCGGCCTACCGGGCTTTCACCGAGGGTGAATGGGCCCAAGCCCTGCCCACCGCGCGCGGCAGGTATCTGCGCAAGCTAGGTGACCTGCTGGCCGACAGGTCGGAAGAGCTGGGCCGCGTCGAAACGGTCGACACCGGCAAGATGCTCAAGGAAACCCGCTGGCAGGCCAAGTACATTGCAGAGTTCTTCCATTATTACGCCGGTTGTGCGGACAAGGTGCACGGCGAGACGCTGCCGATCGACAAGCCGGACATGATGGCCATGACCATCCGGGAGCCGCTTGGTGTCGTTGCTGCCGTGGTTCCGTGGAATTCCCAGATGTTCCTTGTTGCGGTCAAGATCGGGCCGGCGCTGGCGGCGGGCAACACCGTTGTGCTGAAGACATCAGAGCATGCGTCCGCACCGCTGCTCGAGTTCGGCAGGCTTATCGAGGAAGCCGGCTTCCCGCCCGGCGTTGTCAATATTGTAACCGGCCATGGCGATCCGTGCGGCAAGGCCCTGACGTCGCATCCGCTGGTGTCTCGCATCAGTTTCACCGGCGGGCCCGGTGCCGCCAAACACGTGCTTTACAACTCGGCTGAAAACTTTGCCGAGGTGTCATTGGAACTCGGTGGCAAGTCGCCCTTCATCGTGTTTGACGTGCCGATGTGGAAAGCGCCGTCAACGGTTCGATCGCCGGCATATTCGGCGCCAGCGGGCAGAGTTGCGTCGCCGGCTCACGCCTCTACCTGCACGACAAGATTGCCGACAAGTTCCTCGACACGATGGTGTCGCAAGCAAGCAACATCCTGATCGGAGATCCTTTGGCTGAAGAAACCCAGATGGGACCTCTGGCGACAACCGGACAGTTGGACAACATCGAGCATCAGGTCGCTTTGGCTCAGGAACAGGGCGGCAAGCTGCTCAACGGTGGCCGGCAGCCACCTGACATCAATCGCGGCTGGTTCTACGAACCGACCATCATTGAGTGTCCGGATCAGAAGATGCAGATCGTTGACACGGAGCTGTTCGGCCCGGTCCTCAGCGTCT
>JBCCVY010000315.1:0-4163 GCA_039194725.1 Pseudomonadota bacterium | reverse complement strand
GTCCGAAATTCCTCAGGTTCAAGCACCGCCCGAACCAGCGCGCGGGCCAGCGCCTGCCGGTCATCCGGATCGACCAGCATGCAGAATTGTTCGATATAGCTGCCTGCATAGGCAGGCAGGTTCGCGGTCACAATTGGAACTCCACATGCGGCAGCTTCCAGCAGTGTGGACGGAAATGCATCCTCAGACGGATAACTGACAACATGGTCAACCATTGCGTACATGCCCGGCATCATTTCGTAACGGACCTCGGGGATCCAGAACAACCTGTCGGAAACACCCAGCTCGTCAGCTTGCCTTTGCAGGCTCTCAATCATATCTGATCGCTCAAGCGATCTCGTCAATCTGATCATCGCCAGGCCGGCGGTCTGCGGCAGGTCGGGCAGCGCCATGGCAAACGCCTTCAGTATGTCATCCTGCCGGTAGCTGTCGGCAATGCCGCGGGCGGAAAAGAACAAAACCGTATCGTCCGGTATCTGAAGCGCCTGCCGCCATGCAGCCCGCTGAGCTGCTTTGCCAGGCTTGAAGTGCGCTGCGTTCACGCCCAGGCAGATGTGCTCGCAATCGACACCGCCGTGACGTTTTGCAACGGCATTGAACAGCAGCGGATTTTCGACGACAATAGTGGGCCCTTTGGCCATCAGACTGTCTATTCGCGGATTGAGCGGTCGTTTGGATCCGATCAGCGGGTTCAGGCTGCCGAATGCCGATACAATCAGCGGCCCAAGCCCGGCCTCAACATGACAATCGGCCAACAGGCTGAAGTTGTGCGAGTGTGTCACCTGCGGGCGGAAGTCGACAGCAAGTTCAGTCAACTCCGCTACAGGGTTGTCTCTCGACTGCAGTGTTATGTGCCGGGCGGGACTGGAACCCGAAACATTGCCCAGATAGCCGGCCCACCATACTTCATGCCCGGCGTTTACGGCCCACTCACACACCCGCGTCGCAGGTGCCGCGTGTTCCGATCCATACATGAGAACACGCAACTCTATCCCGGCTCGCTATCTTTGTGATAACAGATACCTGGTCGATCAGAATTCAGTTGTGCTCGGTTCCGGACTGCCTATGCGCATTTCCACAGTGCTCGGTTCCGGGCTGCCTGGATCGATGTACGACGTTTTTGTCAGGTCCGTTATTGATCCGCACGCTACTATTTTCGGTGCCTGATAAGATTTTGCCGGCTGGCTGGACTGCTGCTGCATGGTACTTTCACTCCCTCACCGGGGTTGTTGCCTCAAACGTCAAGTACCGTAACGGAAGCAGGAATCCTTATCAAGCAGCGGCCGGCCGACTTGTTGAAAACGGCGTACTGCCGGCAATCTCAATCCGGCCCGGAATGAACAGCTTCATCTTCCGCCACACACAGCAGATCCAGCTGGACAAGTTCGGCAATCAACGCTTCGACGTCCCATTGCAGGTCCGCAACAGGCACCTGGTACTCAAGCGACATGGCTTCGATGACCTTGTCAGCCGAACCATGCTTGCCGAGCAACTGCCAGATGCGTGCTGCGGTTCCGTCCAGCCGATAGTAGTTTTCGTTGTCCAGGTTCAGAATGACAATGTCATCTTCGACTTCCTGCACCAGAATGCTGCTGGAAATCGTTACTTTCTGAGTGCGCATGGGTTGCTCCACGATTGCAGGGCATGGTCCGCTTCATAGCATGACCGCGACAGTTTCCCATCGGTTATCGCAACAGCTGAAACCTCGACCAATAGCGTCTGCCAGCCTGATGTGATAAATCTTTTGGTGTGTTTACAGCGTCAACACCGGGACCTGCCTGCCGACGCGACTTTCAGTGACCTTCGGCACCAACCGAACGAGAACCCGGCATGGGCAGACATATCCACATTCTCACATCCGCAAATGAAAGACTGCAGCGCATCCACCTGATCAAAGTGCTGTCCGCAATCTGGCGGGACAGCGGCAATGTTCTGTCGTTCGGAGACCGGCCGCCGTCCGGGACCGATGTTGTAGTCGCTCACACCGACCACTCGGTCGTTGCAGACGGCTTCTTCAGTAACGTCAATGACAGCCTGCCGGTAATCAACGGCCGGGCCCGCAACATTCTGAAGAGTGTGGTCAGCCAGGCCCTGATATCGGCGGGCAGCGACTGGGATGGGCCTGTCATCGTCAAGACCAATGCCAATGCCCACGCAGGTGAGGAATATGCCTATCACCGGATCGACTTTCCGCGCCTGGCGAAAATCCTGGCAGCCAGGGTGATCCCGTGGCAGTGGATCGAGGAACTGCCGCTGCGGCGCTACCCTATCCTGGACCATAAGAGCCGCGTGCCCGACTGGGTATGGCAGGACGATCGGTTGATTGTGGAGCGCTTCATCCCGGAACGGGACAACGAACTTTATGCACTGCGGTTGTGGATGTTCTTTGGCAACCAGGAGTATTGCATGCGGGTCCTGAGTACGCTGCCGGTTGTAAAGAGCCGAAAGCTGGTCAAGGTCGATCTGGTTGACGAAGTGCCTGATGAAGTGCGGCGCTTGCGTCACGAACTCGGGCTTGATTTCGGCAAGATCGATTTCGTCATGGACGATGGCCGACCCGTCGTGTTTGACGTGAACAAGACACCAACGGTCTTTCTCAACCGGAAAGGCCAGCCCGGACCTTTTGTTCGCCGGCTTGCCGATGGGCTGGAAGACCTCGCAAAGTGAACCTGCCGATCAAGACACTGGATCGACTTTACCCGCCGGACAGTTTCTTCTGCGCCCGGACCACCCGTGCCGCGATGCGCTGGAACGTAGCTGATGCGGATGCCCTGCCCGCGTATCGCCTTGACGCCAGTCCCGCCCAGCTCTTGGGATTTGCCGGAGACATGCCTTTTTTCGCCCATGAGGCAGCTTGCACACCCGAGGCTCTTGAGTTTCTTGATCAGTGCGGGTTGCCGAAACCGAAAAGATTGCGCACCTATCGCACGGCACGGGAGGCCGCTGCTGAGGCGGCAATGCATATCAGGCAGGGCCATAAACTGGTCTACAATTTCGGGGTGCTGCCCGAGCTGGAAGCTCCCGGCGGACTTCTGACACCACTGCATCAATACCTGCTGCTGAACGCAAAATCCCACTTGCCGAAACTGGTTGCAGACGAAAATCAACCGCCCCGCGAATTGTGCACGGTCAGCCAGTTGGCCCGTGGTCGCTCGACACGCTGGACCGGTCCGGTGTTCCTGAAGGTCGCCGGCGAGGTGTCGAACGGCGGTGGGGCAGCAGTCAGGTATTGCGGTCAGCCAGCCGACATGGAGACGGCTACCGAAGAGTTCAATCGGCGGCTGAAGCCCGATGACACGATCATCATTGAGGAAGACTGTGCACCATTGCGCAGCTGGTGCGCAGGTGTCGCCATTCACGACAACAAGGTCGACTGGCTCGGGGCATCCATCCAGCTGTTTTACAAACCGTCCATCCAAAGCGGCAATCTGTTGTCACCAGAGGACCCGCCCGCGGTCATTCGAGATCTGGCCCTGGACCTCGCCCGAAGGGCCGGGCAGACGGGCTACAGGGGAATTGCCGGATTTGACATAGGCGAAGTGGAAGGCGGCAGGCCGGTTGTATTCGACCTCAATTTCCGGCCCAACAGTTCCACAGGTCTGCTGCTTGCCGGGCCGGCAGCACTGCACAAGACCGGACTGGCCGTGGCACAAACTTTCCATCTGCGTCACGACGGCCCCCTGCAGGCCATATTCAAGATTGTTCAAGAGGATGCTGCGGCAGGCAGGATCATTCCGGGCAGCATGTTTGACGCCGAAGCCTACA
Source organism: Pseudomonadota bacterium (assembly GCA_039194725.1). Taxonomy (GTDB): domain Bacteria; phylum Pseudomonadota; class Alphaproteobacteria; order Rhizobiales; family Aestuariivirgaceae; genus Anderseniella. The sequence continues at coordinate 398 of JBCCVY010000315.1, read as the reverse complement.
AGTCCACATTGTCCGACCCAACTACCCGTTCATGCCTTGATGGCTGGATACTTGCGCGGTCCGGCGCCGAAGCGACCGATTGGACCCGAAGCACCGCCGGCAGACTGTGAATTGCCCCGCAAACCCTAAGAAGGTTTGCGGGACATTGGCACGTTCAGTTTGTCGGCCTGCTTCAGGTAAGACTCAATCAGCTATAGGGGCTGATGCAGGTATGCCAGTAGCCGTCATAGCCAAAATACGCATCGCGCCGCTCGTCGTAGGACCGGTATCGGTCCTCGCACCATTCCACGTGCAGATCATAGTTCGACCCGGCATAACGGGTCCCGTAATACACCACAGGTGCGGAATAGAGCCACCAAGGATAGGCGTAATAGAAGCCATTGTAATAGTGCTTGTGG
>JBCCVY010000314.1:0-4203 GCA_039194725.1 Pseudomonadota bacterium | reverse complement strand
TGTCATTGGGCATGTGCGGGATTCCGGCCCGGTCCAAACCGGCACGCAGGGCGGCAACCATCTCGCGTTGCTGCAGGCGCTCGGTGTCGGACTGCTTGAGATGCCTGATCGATGTGATGGCGCCGGCTGCCACGGCCGGCGGCAACGCAGTGGTGAAGATGAAGCCTGAAGCGAACGAGCGCACGAAATCGCACAGCTGCGCCGACGCAGTGATGTAGCCACCCATGACGCCGAACGCCTTGCCGAGGGTGCCCTCGATGACATCGAGGCGATGCATCAGGCCTTCGCGCTCCGCGACACCGCCGCCGCGCGGACCGTACATGCCGACGGCATGGACTTCGTCCAGGTAGGTGAGCGCATTGTGTTTCTCGGCCACGTCGCAGATCTCGGCGATCGGCGAGATGTCGCCGTCCATGGAATAGACGCTCTCAAACGCCACCAGCTTGGGCCGGTCCGGATCGACCGTAGACAGCAGCCGGTCGAGGTCTTCGGGATCATTGTGCTTCCAGATGTGGCGTTCGGCCTTGGAATGCCGAATGCCCTCGATCATCGAGGCGTGGTTGTCGGCATCGGAGAACACGGCGCAATCCGGCAACTTTGACGCCAGCGTGCCGAGCGACGCCCAGTTGGACACATAGCCGGAGGTGAAAATGAGCGCGGCCTCCTTGCCGTGCAGGTCGGCCAGCTCGCGCTCCAGCTCGACATGGTGGTGGTTGGTGCCGGAGATGTTGCGGGTGCCGCCGGCACCGGCGCCGCACTGGTTGATGGCAGCGGTCATGGCGGCGATCACGTCCGGGTTCTGGCCCATGCCGAGATAGTCGTTGGAGCACCACACGGTGACATCCGAAGTTGTGCCGTCGGGCCGGTACCTGGTTGCCTTGGGGAACTGGCCCTGGTGACGCGCCAGGTCGGCGAATACCCGATAGCGTCCTTCATCATGCAGGCTGTCGAGCGCGCTGGTGAAATACCTGTTATAGTCCATGTTAGCCTCCCTTCGGCTTGGTCATATGTTCGTCCTGCATCACTGAGCGGGTGTCGTGATGCGCTCATCTAGTCCGTCGGCTGGTTCATCGGTGGATTTGTGTGATTTCAAGCCCCACTGCCACAGTGCCGTAACCGGCAACGGCACGACCATGAACCAGTGTTCGAGTATCGCCAGTGCAAGCAGGGTGGTGAGCATGGTGAAGCCGGTCTGGACGAAGCCGCCGGCTTCTGCCGCCAGAGCAACATGGGCCAGGGCCGCCGCGGCCAGAGTTGCAAAGGTAATCGAAAACGGAAACAGTCCGTTCATGGGCCGATGGCGGAAATAGCTGCCCAGGTAGCGCATGTGTTGAGGCAGGAATTCCACCGAAAGGTTGACGGCACCCAGGAACACGTTGAGCTTGGCGCTCTGGCGCATGACCCACAAGATGACATAGGTCCATAGCGCTATCTGGTTCGGCTGGTTCCAGGTCATGATGAGGATCACGGCACCGACGACCAGCGTTGCCAGTTCATGCCACAAGATGGCCGCGATCGCGTAGCGAACACGTTTCAGGCCAGTGGCATCGGCGGGGCAGGGCGTCTTGCGAGGGCCGGTTATGGCGCCGGTAAGAAAGGTGACTTCCTGCCAGCCCCAGGCAATCAGCCCGAATGCAAAGCCCAGATAGGCCGCCCACACGGTCGTCAGGTGAGCAACTTCTGCGATGCCGAACAAGGCGACCGCCAGCAGCATGGTCATGCCGGCGATCGTCCACTTGAACGTTGTTCTCGCCAACCCGTCCAGATAGATGATCACCCCGGTGGTAAACCACCAGACAAACACCGTGAACAGAAATGGCCAGAGATAGGCCTGCATTGCAATTGCCTCAGTAAGCCGGTTGCAGCCGGCTGGTGTCGGGGATCGAGTTGCTCTTTACCGGCACGAAATAGAGCCGGACGAAAGCGGCTGCAGCCAGGCTAGCCAGGCCCGCCCGTTTGACGTTGCCCATGACGCCGCCCTGTTTCTGGGCCCGCGTCATGGCCTGGTTGATCTTCAGCAACCGCGTCAGAGCCTTGCGGAATGCCGGGTTGTCGAGATCAAGAGTGATCGGGAACACCTGCTCGGAGATTTCCGAGGTGATGCGGAAAACCCGGTAGTCGTAGTCGTCTATGTCCATCCCCAGCGCCTTGTGGAATTCCGGCCGGGCATGATCGCGCAGGTACATGGTCGCAAACACAGCCACCAGGAAGAAGCGGATCCAGTACTTGTTGCGGCCACGCAGCAGTTCCGGATTGGCCCGCATCAGCAGGGCAAAAGCCTCGCCATGGCGGAACTCGTCGTTGCACCATTTCTCAAACCATTTGTAAATTGGATGGAAGCGCAATTCCGGGTGACGCTCAAACTGCCGGAAAATGGTGATGTAGCGGGCATAGCCGATCTTCTCCGACAGGTATGTCGCGTAGAAGATGAACTTGGGCCGGAAGTAGGTGTACTTCTTGGCTTTGGTCAGGAAGCCCAGATTGACGCCGATGTTGAAGTCCTTCAGCGCATCATTGATGAAGCCTGCGTGGCGGGCCTCGTCGCGGCTCATCAGGCCGAACAATTCACAGATGTCCGGGTTGGTGCCGCGCTTGCGCATCTCCTTGTAGAGAATGCAGCCGGAAAACTCCGCCGTCAGCGAACTGACCAGGAAGTCGACAAGTTCGGTGCGCAGTCCTTCAGGAAGATCGGACAGGTCAATGTTCTTCCATTCCTCGGTGCGCTTGAAATGGCCCTTGTTGGGATCGGACTTCATTTCGTTGATCAGCACGTCCCATTCCTCACGAACCGGGGATACGTCCATCTTGTCGAGTGCGTCGAAATCCGTGGTGTAGAAGCGCGGGCTTAAAACGGTCGTTTCTTCTGCCATCTGTTGTGTGTCGGCAGGTGCTATCGAAAGGTTCTCTATGGTCATAACTCACTCCCTGAAGAAAAGCTGAATTCCAGCAGTTCCATGAATTCCAGATCGCCGGTAGCCCTGGTCCAGGCGCGCTCCAGCGAACCGGCCCGTTTCACGGTTGCCATGCGGCGAAGCACCTGTTTTTCGCCATATGGCACGACGATCGGGTCGCCATGCACCTTGATGGTGTCGCCGGGTTCCATGCCGACGCCACCGTCCAGTTCGACGTGGGCATGAAGACTTTCGAAAGTGTGTTCGACTTCTATTGTGCAACCAACGTCGAACTGACGTTGATCGCCGGTTTCCTGAGCTAGAGTGTTTGCTGTCATGGCTAGTTTGCTCCCGTGCTTAACAGCTTCGCGAAGACCCGGGTGTTTGTCTGATCGAACGCATCAAGTGTAATTCTGCGCCCGGTCGCCAGGTCGGTGAATTGGGTTATGCCCGTGGATGTTCGTGCCTCGTGGAACGGCACATCCTGGCCAAACCCACTTGTCATGCAGTGCTCGGTTAATCCCCTTAGCCTCGCCTGCAAGAACCTGTTGATGCCCGCTGCCTGCTCACAGAGCTGGCAGCGGGACTTGTTGTTGATGACGATAAAGCCGCCGTTTGCAGCCTTCATGGACAGTATGTCCAGGCTTTCAACGACAGTGATTTCAGCTGATTGGGTCAGATCGTTACCGGACGAACTGGCCACGCTGACCGGCGCAGCATTCGCAACGGTAACTGCACTCATGAATCGTGCAGGCAGGCCGGCGGCGGTTTGAACTTTAGCGTCTGACACCATTCTCGTTCCAAGCTTTCTCTAGGCCGTTGCAGCGTCGTGCAGGCCCGGGCCGTCTTGTTTTCTCGGTTTGTTGCCGGCTGGCAAAGTGCTCGACGAAACCTGTGCCAGCTGGATGCGGTCACCCTCTGCTGCGGTCATTGCGGTGCTGATAAGAGATGCGACCTTGCTCGGCTTGGCGATGCAGCGAAGCGCCGGTTCCGGAGATGTGATGCTCCGGGGCCGCACGCTCGGCCATAGTGCCAGCCAGGCTAACCGGCTTTCCTCATTTGTCCTAAGAACAAGGGTCCCGGTCCCATCGGAATGTTTGACCATACGGGCGGCAACGATCTTGCTAAAGGGTATGTTGATCGACATGGGCAGCGCGATGCCGTGCCGCATGAACAGCCGCTTGCTGGTGATCGTGTAGATCGTGCTGCGGCTGTACCCCCAGGCAAGACCGGCCAGCAGGGCGACGCACAGCGTTGCGCCTGCCACTGATACCGCAAGGTTCCAGGTGATTACGGCGGCGGCCGCATCCTC
>JBCCVY010000313.1:0-4208 GCA_039194725.1 Pseudomonadota bacterium | reverse complement strand
CTGCCCCCGGCAACAGGTTGATGTTCGCGATGAGAAAATCGGCATACTTGAAATAGGCCAGCGTTGCGAGATTGCCGATGATGCCGGAGGCCAGCACCAGTTTCGATCGGGTCCGCAGGATCGCCTTGTGCAGGCCAAAATTGACTATCACAGAGCCGATCAGCAGGGCGAGATGAACCGGGCTCCACCATGCATAGAACGCCAGCGATGCCGCAATCAGCCACCACACGATGAGGCTTTCCCGGCCCCAGGCGCGCAAGGCGAGGAAACCGATCAGCACAGGAGGCAGAAACAGATAGATAAATTCTAGGGAACTAAAGACCATGATCGTCACGCCTCCGAGCCAGCGTCCGTTAACTGTGGGTGTTGTCTTCGCCGGCCTGCTTGAGCAGGGCCTGCAGAAGGGTTTTCGAACCGGTGTGGCCAAGTGCGGTACCGCGCCGGGCCAGCCTGAGCGCGCCGGCCATGTCCTTTGGTGCCAGCTTGCCCTCCGCGCAGATGCGGGCCAGCTCTTCCATGGCGCCGGCATGGGCTGCTTTCACACCCTTGCGGAACCAGGCGACGGCGCCGTCGCTTTTCAGACCGTGCTGTTCTGCCAGGTGCAGCCGACCGAGCTTTGTCATTGCCCCGCCATGACCCGCATCAGCTGCCCGAGTCAGCCAGCCGATGGCTTCTTCGGCAGCATTGTCTTGCGGACTTTTCACCAGCAGCAGGTTCGCCAGATCATGCATGGCGCCGGGGTTGCCCAGTTGGCTGGCATGACGGAACCAACGGAATGCGCGGTTCGTGGACAGTTCGACGAACTCGCCGTCGCGGTAGAGCCGACCCAGGGTCTTGGCGGCACTTCCGGATCCGGCTTTTGCCTTCGCTTCCAGCGCCACGATGGCGCGGCCTGCGAGCCGCAGCGCGCGTGGCGGATCTTTCTCAATGCCGTACTGCCCCTTCAGCAGAATGCGGGCGTACTTGAGCGACGCAGCTTCAAAGCCCGCCCTGACCGCACCTTCATAGTGATGCAGTGCTTTGAACTGGTCTTGGGGGACGCCAATGCCGCGCATGAAGTGCATGGCAAGCTGCACGTGAGCTTTGCGATATCCCCACTGCAGCGCCTTCTGGAACCATTCCGTGGCGATCCGGTTGCAGTCCGGGCCTGAAGATTTCTGATACAGCCGGCCCAGTTCATATGCCGCCTCGCCACGCAGGGAGAACTTGAATTGCACGGCCTGCAGCAGGGCCAGCCGTGCCTTTTCCATATCCGGTTTGACACCCCAGCCTCGCGACAGAATTTTCGCGTGATGGAACAGAGCACGCGGATAGCCCTGATGCGCATAGCGCTCGATGATCTCGGCAGCATCGGTCCACTTGCCAAGTCGCTGCAGACCGCGGGCCTGGTTCAACTGCTCGTTCACCACCGGATCGACAGCAGGCTCCTTGCCCCCGTCCGGCAGATCGCGCCACAACAGCACCGCTGCACACAAGGAGCATAGGACAGCAAAAATGGACGCGTTCACCAGCCCTGGCTTGAGATTTTCATGACGGGTCATTGGCACGCCTCCAGATCCTGCAGTTTGAACCCTCTGTCATTTCGATGATGCCGTCGTTCAGCTCTCGCGAGACGGCCTGAGCACTGGTCGGGCAGGCAATGCCCGAGCGGGCCTTCAACGCAGCCTTGCGAACGTGTTCCGACGTTGTCAGCAGCTGGCTGACTTCCCCTACGATGTTGCGGGCAGCGGGTGCGGTGAAGTGATAGGCGTCCTTGAAATTCGCCAGATCGCGGGTGAACGGGTTGTCGAAGTCGAGGTCGACGACCGGCGCAAGGTCCGCCAGCCGCAGCCGCAAACCGCGATCCAGTTCAGCGCGGCCAAACTCGGCAAGTCGCGCCTGCATCTCCACTATCGTCGGCGGAATCACAAACACCAGGTTTACGCCGTTGGCCTTGCTCCAGTCGGCGATCTCAGCAATCTTGGCCCACAGGTCTTCGGAAAACCTGAACCTCTTCCAGTCGGACCTGCCGTTCTTGCGCACCTGCTTTTCGAAGCGGGCAGGCAGCTGGCGGTCAATTGAGATGTCGCGCCACAGACCTGCATCGCGGCCAAAGCCGTAGCGGTAACCGCGACCAAGACCATAGGAGGGATAGGCCGCTGGCTCAGTCTGCTCCGGCAACCGGCATCTGAAGCACACATCAGGCTGCAACAAGGTGCCCAAGCTGGTGCGGCCCGGCGCGCCCAGGTCAGCTGCCTTTGCAGGAGCGACTAGGCTAGGCACCAGCGCTTTGACGGCGGCCAGCTGCCGCGGATACTTGTGCTGAACGTGGCGCCATGAAATTCGGGTCACGAACCAGCTCGAGAAGTATTTCACCGGGTTGTTGGCCAGCCGGATCGCTTCCGGCACCCGATTCATTCCGGACTTGTGAGCAGGGTCAAAGCTCCTCAACTGAATACCGACAACCAGATTTTTCGGTTTCGGCAGCGTCTTGAGATAACGGAACGTTTCATGGATTTCATGGATCGTGGCTCCGCCATAGGCGAAGTTGAATGCCCGCTTGATGCCCGTTTCGCTCCAGTACTTGTCGCGCAAGGCCCGGGCGCGACTGTCGCCGAGAACAATCGTCTCCGGCGGACGCTTCTTGGCATGGGCGATGATCTTCCATAGCGGGTAGTGCGCCTTCTCACTGATCTTTTTCTTGGCGAGGCCGAGGGGCAGGCCACCCAGCCGGTCGTACGGGTCGACGACCAGGTTGAGCGCGACGGGAAATGCTCCCAGCGCCATGGTTGCCGCCAGAGCGGCAAGATAGAGTTTGGGGATAAACGAGCGTTTCGACATCTGAAGCCTGCTTCGCAGTGATTGAACTAACTCGGCCCCGCAAGCGCCATGCCAGCACGGAATTTCAAATTTACTTAATAATTTCAGATAGATAAAAAGTCATCGCGGGTCACGTTTTCGAATATGAAACGCACCGATTTTCGTAATCGAAATCGTATTTTCAAAATCCGATGACAGACTTCAAGAGCAGTTCCGACGGAACATCCACCAGCTTCGTGTAGTGAACCGTTGACAGGATCAGCATGGCCGTCGCCAGTGCCGTACACCAGTTGGCCATGGCATTCTGGGCATGCTGCACCAATGCGTCAGCGCTGCTGGAAGCGGTCTGGTTGCCACGATTCGACCAGCGCTGCTTTGACAGCCTGAATATGCAGTAGACCTTTACCGATGCGTTGATGAGCTGGTTGAGATACAGGATCCACGGATAAGCCATCTGAACCCGCCTGGAATAGCCGAACAGAAACAGCGACAGCAGCATCCGGCTCAGCGCGATGAAGATGATGTAGGATGCCAGATACTCAGGTCCCTGCAGAAGTGTCGCGGCCACCGCCAGCACCGGACTGACCAGCATGGTCCACATGGACAGCCGCTGGTCCACCAGGCACCACCAGATGAAGAACGGCATCCGCTTGGGGCCCAGCTTGATGGCCCGCGCGCCGTTGCGCAGCATGTTACCGGACCAGCGCCGGAAGTTCTGCACCATGCGGTCCATGCCGGACCCTTCGATGACCTCGACCGTGTAGCCGAGCGCATCGGGCACATAGCGCATGTGAGCGCCGTGTTTCAGCATGTAGTACCAGGTGCTTTTGTCGTCACCTGACAGGAACCGGAAATTGCCCCACAGCCAATGCTCCAGGTGGTCCGCCTCCAGCAGGCGAATGAACTCCAGCTGGAGCAGGTTCCTGGCCCGAAACACCGACATCCGTCCGGTCAGGGTCAGGACGCGACCGGACAACGCGTGCGACTGCATCGCGAGGCGGCGCTGGGCAAAGCGCATCTTGAGCCAGGTTTCGATCCAGCGCGGGCCGATGCAGATCACCTCCTCGTCCGTGGTACAGGCCTGCAGGTCAGGATAGAGCCTGAACAGCGGCATGCAGCGACTGATGGCGCCTTCCGCCAAAATGAAATCCCCGTCCATGAAGACAACCAGGTCATCCTCGTCGATCGGCAACCGGCACATGGCCCGCAACACAAGCCCGATAGCTGCCCGCTTGCCCGACACATTCTGTCGGATGATGCGCAGGGTGATATCGGTATCCCCTGCCTCCCGGCGCAGGAAGCCCTCAATGATGTCCTCGTCGAAACGATCTGAGGACCCGAGCCAGATGGTGCCGGGTACACCGGAGGCCCGAATCTCGCGCAGGATCGATCGCACCACCTTCTCGGTG
>JBCCVY010000312.1:0-4218 GCA_039194725.1 Pseudomonadota bacterium | reverse complement strand
TTGAAATTTAGTGCTGTTCTAGATCTGTTTTTCGTCATATAAACAGTAGTTTATATGTAAAATTTAACGTGAAACTGACATTGCCGGCTTGTTTGGGGGGCATGCGGCGTCAGTGTTCGCTCAAATCTTCTTTTCCCGATCCTGCCAGTAGGGCTCGCGCAGGATGTTCTTCTGAATCTTGCCGATCGGCGTTTTCGGGAAGTCTGTGACGAACTTGACGATGCGTGGCCGTTTGAACTGGGCCAGCCGGTCAGCGCAATGGGCAATGAGGTCCTGTTCGGAAACCTCTGTACCGTCTTTCAGGCAGACATATGCCGCGGGCACTTCGCCCCACTTGTCGTGCGGAATGCCGAACACCGCACATTCGGCAACCGCCTCATGGGCGTAGATGGCGTTCTCGATCTCCTTCGGATACACGTTCTCGCCACCGGAAATGATCATGTCCTTGGACCGGTCGACCAGGGTGATGAACCCGTCCTCGTCGATGGTGCCTACATCATCGGTGTGCGCCCAGCCGTGCCGCCAGAAGGCGGCCGTCTGCTCCGGCTCGCCATAGTACTCCAGCATCACATTGTCGCCGCGCGAGACGATTTCGCCGATTTCGCCGACGGCGACCGGACGTCCGTCCTGATCGATCACCGCCACATCCACATTGTACGCCTGCCGGCCTACGGAACCGAGTTTTCCCGGCAGGTACCAGTGCCGCAGCGAGGTCAGCACGCCCATTTCCGACTGGCCGTAAATCTGGGTCATCTTCACGTCCGGCAACACCTCCAGCATCTTGTGCTGCACCCAGTCTGGCATCGGCGCCCCGGCAAATGACAGCTTGCGCCAGCTTGCAAACTTGGCGGCATCGAACTCAGGATCGCTGACCATCATCGACACCTGTGTCGGCACCATGAAGGCAGCCGTCATGCCGGTCTCTCGCGCCATGTCCGCAAAATCGCCTGGGTCCCATTTGCTCAGCAACGTGGTGGTTGCACCGGCCAGAACCGCCGGCTGGAACATAATGTTGAGCGCCGCAACATGGAACATGGGCGTGACGATGCCGACCACGTCGCGCTCGTCTATGGCCTCTTCCACCATCACCGTATGGGCCGTGACCGCCCGGTTGCGGTGGCTGACCAGAACCCCCTTCGGACGGCCCGTCGTTCCGCCGGTGTAAGTCATGCAGAACGGGTCGTCCTCGTGAATGTCGACGTCAGGGGCGTCGGCCGGCGAGGACGTGTAGAAAGCGGTGAACTCATCACCGTTGCCGCTTGCGATGCGCACCATTTCGCGCAGCTTGGGCAACCTGTCTCTCACGGCCTCAACCTTGTCGGCAAACGGGTCTTCGAAGAACAGCAGTTCGATGTCCGCCTTGTCCAGCACATAGACCAGTTCATCGGGCGCATAGAGCACGGACACGTTGACCAGAACCGCGCCAGAGCGGGCAACGCCGAAGAAGCCGATACCATATTCGGTTCGGTTGCGGCTGATGATGCCGACTTTTGCGCCCTTGCCGATGCCGAGGGCAATCAGCGCGTTGGCCAGACGGTTCGCCGTCTCGTCGAGTGCCTGATAGCTTAGCGAACCTCCTTCCCACAGTATCGCTGGCTTCTGTGGAAACCTCTCGGCAGATCGCCGCAGCATGTCGCCTGTGAGCATGGCCGTCTTCTCCTTTGTCGCGTCCTGTTTGCTGGTGACTATGTCAGGTTTCGGGTGACTGTCCGTGAAAAGTGATCCCTCTGCAAACATGTTTTTCCAACCACATGCGATCGGATTGTTGGAACGCCATCGGGCAGGGCGGGTTGACCGGTTCCGGGTCGACCGGTCTGAAGTGACAAAGCCCTTCCAGCCCTTGAGCCCCAGCGCGATTGTGCTAACAACATCCGGCAATTTCGACAAGGACGGGACATGGAAGATATCACACGGCGACGCTATTTCCTGCTGGCCGGGGTAACGCTGTCAGTTTCAATCTTGCTGGGCATTGTTGTTATGGAGGGCGTGTTGCGATGGGCAGGATCAACTGCCGACAGCGGCGGGCAACTGGATGACGGATTGTTCGAGTATGATGCGCGTCTTGGATGGGTTGTTTCCCGCGACTGGCGCGGCGGCCATGTTCACGGTGACTACAGTGTGACATATGCAACCAACGGGTTTGGCCACCGCGGTAAGCCGGTGACCACCGCCAAGCAGCCCGGCGAAAAACGCTATGCCTATCTGGGCGACAGTTTCACCTTCGGCATGGGCGTGAATAACGCAGAGACGTTCACCGAGATTTTGGCCAGCCGCGGCAAGGCGGAGCACCTCAATTTCGGAGTGCCGGGATACAGCACCGACCAGGAGGTGCTGTACCTGGAAGAAAAGGTGATGCGGTTTCAGCCTGATGTCGTTGTTCTGATTGTCTACCTGGCCAATGACCTGATCGACAATCTCGGTCCCTACCCATTGCAGGTCGATTTTGCCAAACCTTACTTTGCGCTCGACAATGGCAGTCTGGCCATACGCAACACACCTGTGCCGCGTGAGCCGAAGCCGGCAGTGTTGCGCAGCCGCAGTTTTTCCAGCGTTGTGCTGAAAGGCGTCGAGATCAAGCAAAGCCTGTTGGCGCGTTCGGAGGTTTTGCGCCGGCTCGGCTATCGCGACAAGGCAGGTGATATCTCGGCGATGCTGGCAGATAGTACGAAGCCGTCAATTGACCTGTTCGATGCGTTGATACAGCGGCTCGACGATCGTGTGCGGAGCGTCAATGCAAAACTGATCGTAGCCTTGCTGCCGGGCCGTTCTTTTGTGCATGAACCTGATGGTTATTCTGCGCAGTATCAGGACCATATTCGCGACCTAATAAACAAGCGCCTCAAGCAAGCAGGCATCGGATCGCTGGATATCGGAGACGAGCTGCGCAGGCGGTTTGAAAACGGTGACACCGACCTGTATTTTCCCTATGACGGGCATCTGACCGCAAACGGACACCGTGTCATGGCTGACTTACTTGAGCACAACCTGCCATAGCCGATGTCGCGACAGCCGCACCGTTCGGGCGCGCTTTCCGCACCGCCGGCAAGTTCTGTCTCGTCCGAGCTTGAATTCGCGCTCAGCGACTGCCGGTCAGTTCCGGCAATAGCGACTGAAAGTAATCGATGGTCCAGCCAAGGCCTTTCTCCAACTGGATTTCCGGCTCCCAATCAAGTTTCTGCTTGGCGAGGCTGATATCCGGCTGGCGTTGCTTGGGATCATCCTGAGGCAGGTCCAAGTACACGATTTCGGATTTTGACGAGGTCATGTCGACAACTTTTTCGGCCAGTTGCCGGATGGTGAACTCGATTGGATTGCCGAGGTTTATTGGGCCGGTCGTATCCGCCCCGGTTGCCATCAGCCGCAGAAACCCCTCGACAAGATCGTCTACGTAACAGAACGAGCGGGTTTGCGATCCGTCGCCGAACAGGGTGATCGGTTCACCCTTGAGTGCCTGCATGATGAAGTTCGACACCACACGACCGTCCGCCGGGTGCATGCGCGGTCCGTAGGTGTTGAATATGCGCGCCACCTTGATCTCAAGACCGTGCTGGCGATGATAGTCGAAGAACAGGGTCTCGGCGCAGCGTTTTCCTTCATCGTAACACGAGCGTGGTCCGATCGGATTGACATTGCCCCAGTATCCTTCCGGTTGCGGGTGCACCGAGGGGTCTCCGTAAACTTCGCTGGTCGATGCCTGGAACACCTTGCATCCCAGGCGCTTGGCCAGACCAAGCACGTTGATCGCACCATGCACCGATGTCTTGGTGGTCTGCACCGGATCATGCTGGTAATGAACCGGGGAGGCCGGGCAGGCAAGATTGTATATTTCATCCACTTCCACATAGAGCGGAAACGTCACGTCATGGCGCATGAACTCAAAACGCGGATGGTTATGGAACTGATCGATGTTGCGCTTGGTGCCGGTAAACAGGTTGTCGGCGCACAGCACATCGTGGCCTTGCTCGAGCAGCCGATCGATCAGGTGTGAGCCGATGAAGCCGGCACCGCCGGTCACCAGGATCCGTTTCCGGCTATCATAGAGTCTTGCCATCGGTTGTCGCCTTCGTGTGTAAGCTCTGTTTCTGACTGCCTGTTTTACACTCGCTGCAGCAAGTTGGGTAGGTGGCCTGGCGGACATACTATCACTTTGGTTACCGGCCCAGGGCATCACCGCCCCCACTACTTCGGCGGTGCTATGGCCCCATTGTTGCAAGTTGG
>JBCCVY010000311.1:0-4218 GCA_039194725.1 Pseudomonadota bacterium | reverse complement strand
TGCCGCTGGTGGCCAATGTGGTGGCCGGCGCGGTCAGTGACCCGGGCCAGATTCGTGACAACCTTGTGGCTCAGGTGACCGGAACCGTGCGCTGGCGGGAATCGGTGTCATGGATGGTCGACAATGGTGCCACAAGTTTCGTTGAGGTCGGAGCCGGCAAGGTGTTGACCGGCATGGCCAGACGCATGGCGCCTGACGCAACCTGCATGCCGACAACGTCGGTCGCCGATATTGAGGCGGTTGCTCAAAGCCTGAATGCTTAAGGTCCTGACCCTAAATCCGTCTGCCGCACAACCAGGAGAGAAGAACATGTTTGACCTAACCGGCAAGAAGGCCCTGATCACCGGCGCCACCGGCGGTATCGGGGCGGCGATTGCGAAGGCATTGCATGCAAACGGGGCAACCGTTGCCCTGTCCGGCACCCGTGCCGCGGTCCTTGAGGAAGTGAAGGCGGGCTTGGGCGAACGGGCCCATGCGCTGACCTGCAACCTGTCTGATCCGGACGATGTCGAGAAACTCATTCCGGCTGCCGCCGATGCCATGGATGGTCTTGACATACTGGTCAACAATGCCGGCATCACCCGCGACAACCTGGCCATGCGCATGAAGCCGGAAGACTGGCAGGCCGTGCTGGATGTCAATCTGACCGCTGCGTTTACGCTGACAAAGAACAGCATGCGGACCATGATGAAACAGCGCTGGGGCAGGGTGATCAACATAACGTCTGTCGTCGGTGTGACCGGCAATCCCGGCCAGGCCAACTATGCCGCTTCCAAGGCAGGCATGATCGGCATGTCCAAATCGCTCGCCCACGAGCTTGCGTCACGCAACATCACGGTCAACTGCATCGCGCCGGGTTTCATCGAAACGGCGATGACGGATGAACTCAACGACAAGCAGAAGGAAGCCATTCTGGCCTCGGTTCCGGCAGGGCGTCTGGGGCATGCGGACGAAGTTGCCGCAGGGGCGGCTTATCTGGCCAGCGAGGAAGCGGCCTATGTCACCGGCCAGACCTTGCATATCAATGGTGGCATGGCCATGTTGTGATCCGCCGCTTACCTAGTCCACAACCGCGCATTGTTTCGGTTTTCGGGCTTGGAGTAGCGGGTAAATGTGTGATAATAGGCGCGTTGTAGATGTGGGAATGCTCAGCCTGTCGGGCTGAAAATCCGGTATAAACAAAGGCTTACCCACTGGAAATTTTACTGAACCGGATTCGGTTCCCGCAGTGTGCGGGGCAATCTCGGATGCCGGATCAACTTAACGAGGGTTATATTGAAATGAGTGATGTTGCTGATCGGGTCAAAAAGATTGTCGTTGAGCACCTCGGCGTAGACGCTGACAAAGTGGCAAAAGAGGCCAGCTTTATAGACGATCTCGGCGCAGACAGCCTTGATACCGTTGAGTTGGTGATGGCCTTTGAAGAAGAATTCGGAATCGAGATTCCTGACGATGCAGCTGAAACCATCCAGACTGTGGGTGATGCTGTTGGATTCATCGAGAAGAATGCGGCCTGATCTGCTCAGGCCATTGCGTGTGCCGCTGCGCGGCATACGGCATCAGTTACGGGGTTTGGTACGGTGGCAGTGTAAAACATTGCCGCCGTATTTGTTGAGTGCCGATAACAGGCAGGAACTGCCGGAACGACTCAGGTACACGTGGACCTGCAAAGTTGCACTGGCACTTTGAAATCGATCAGGTCTTTGGTTTTTGATTGGCCAAATCAGGAACCGTCCTGGTCTAGGGCAGAGAAGAAAAGCGGTCGTCCTGATCCGGGAGTGTTTTCATGCGCAGAGTCGTAGTTACAGGTATTGGCATGGTGTCGCCGGTCGGCGCCAATGTGGACGATAGTTGGAGCAATCTTCTGGCCGGTAAGTCGGGAGCGACCCGAGTGACCCGCATGGACGTGTCCGACATGGCCTGCCAGGTCGGCTGTGAGGTGAAAACCGGCGACGGCAGCGACGGCACTTTCAACTGTGACGACTGGATGGACCCGAAAGAGCAGCGCCGCTGCGACACCTTTATCAGATACGGATATTCGGCCGCCAAGATGGCGGTCCGGAACTCCGGCTGGGAGCCGAAGACGGACGAGGATCACTGGCGCACCGGAGTCTTGATCGGTTCCGGTATTGGTGGCCTGCCATCCATTGAGGCAACGACCCATCTGCTGGCCGAAAAAGGTCCGCGCCGGGTCAGCCCGTTCTTTATTCCCGGCTCCCTGATCAACCTGGTATCCGGCATGGTGTCTATCGAGTTTGGCTTCAAGGGGCCGAACCATTCGGTTGTCACGGCCTGTTCGACGGGAGCCCACGCCATTGGCGATGCGGCACGGATCGTGGCGCTTGACGATGCCGATGTGATGATTGCAGGTGGCGCAGAGGCTGCGATCAGCCGTATTGGTTATGCCGGCTTCCAGGCCTGCAAAGCGCTTTCAACCCATTTCAATGACACGCCGGAAAAAGCGTCTCGCCCTTATGACCAGGATCGCGACGGTTTCGTCATGGGCGAGGGGGCAGGTGTCGTGGTGCTCGAAGAGTACGAACATGCAAAGGCCCGCGGCGCGACCATATATGCCGAAGTGGTGGGCTACGGCATGTCCGGCGATGCGTTTCACATCACGGCACCGGCAGCAGACGGAGACGGTGCCTTCCGCTGCATGACTGCGGCACTGAAACGCGCCGGTATTACCGCCGCCGACCTCGACTATGTGAATGCCCACGGCACATCGACGCCGATGGGAGACGAAATCGAGCTGAAAGCCGTGGAGCGCCTGCTTGGCAACCAGGCGGACAAGCTGTGCATGTCGTCGACCAAGTCGGCCACCGGTCATTTGCTGGGCGCGGCAGGGGCGATAGAGGCCATCTTCAGTATTCTCGCCATGCGCGACAACACAGCACCTCCAACGCTTAATCTGGACAATCCGTCGGTGGAGACCGCCATCGACCTGGTGCCGCACACGGCTCGAAAAAAGGAAATCAACACAGTTCTGTCCAATTCATTTGGTTTTGGTGGCACCAACGCTTCGCTGATCTTCCGCCGCGTGGATGCCTGACGTCCCGCACCTGAACTTTGGCCAGGCGGGATCAGGATGAGGGGCGGCTGTTTCACCCGGTCTTAGTCAGCCTGATCAATGCCGGTTTGTCGGGGCATCCTCGCGGTAGCGTCCGCGCCGGATCGCCTCACAGCAGTAAAACAGGAATGCTGACCTGAATGAGTGCGTTACCCAACCGCAAGTCGAAACGCCGCAGGGGCCTGTTTGGCAGGTTGATACGGTGGACGTTTGCGTTGGCCTTTGTTGGTATGCTGGCTGGCGTGCTGCTGTGGTTTTTCGCATCCATTGAAGGACCGCTGGCGAAAAGCAAGGTTGTCAACATTCCCAAGGGCAGTTCAACCGTCGACATTGCCATCAGGTTGAACGAACAAGGAGTGGTGGACAGCAGCATCGTGACGATGATCGGCATCACGGCTGTTCGCCTTGCATTCGATGTCGATCCCAAGGCAGGCGAGTACGAGTTTGCCGCCGGCAGTTCCCTGATCGACGTGTTGCGCAAGATCAAGACCGGACGAACACTGTTCTACAAGGTGTCCATGCCAGAGGGATTCACGTCCTGGCAGGTGATGGAGCGACTCAAAGCCAATGAAATTCTTGTTGGTGAAATTGAGAAGCCGCCGTCGGAAGGAGAGCTGCTGCCCGACACCTATCTTTTCACCCGCGGCAGCACGCGCCAGTCAATCATTGATCAGATGAGTTCGGCGCAGAAGAAGTTCATCGAGGAAAAGTGGCCGACGCGAGCCGAGGGGTTGCCGTTCAATACGCCCGAAGAGGCACTTATTCTGGCCTCCATCGTGGAAAAGGAAACCGGCCAGCCCCATGAGCGGGCCCAGGTGGCGGCAGTTTTCATCAACAGGATGAGACGCGGCATGCGGCTGCAGTCCGATCCGACCATCATCTACGGAATCACCAGGGGGCAAGGCAAGCTCGACCGGCCCATCAGGCGCAGCGATATCCGCGAAAAGACCGACTACAACACCTATCAGATCAATGGTCTGCCACCGACGCCTATTGCTAATCCGGGCCGGGCATCCATCGAAGCCGTGCTTAATCCGGTCGAGACCAAACACCTGTATT
Source organism: Pseudomonadota bacterium (assembly GCA_039194725.1). Classification (GTDB taxonomy): domain Bacteria; phylum Pseudomonadota; class Alphaproteobacteria; order Rhizobiales; family Aestuariivirgaceae; genus Anderseniella. Next base: position 89 of record JBCCVY010000311.1, on the reverse strand, counting down.
TTGTGGCAGATGGCACCGGCGGGCATGTGTTCGCAAGAACCATGGCCGAGCATAACGCCAATGTCAGGAAATGGCGCAGCTGGCTTCGC
>JBCCVY010000310.1:0-4294 GCA_039194725.1 Pseudomonadota bacterium | reverse complement strand
CCAAGACCGGTGCACAAGCCTATTTTCGTCCTGACGGATCGGTGAAGCGGATTGGCGAACATGTTGCCAATGCCGACCTTGCAACCAGCCTGGAACGGGTGGCCCGGCACGGGGCGGAGATTTTCTATTCCGGAGACATGGCTGAAGAGATTGCCGATGACTTCAAGGCCAATGGCGGCCTGATGACACTTGCGGATCTGAAGGCTTATCGGACGGTGCGAACCGAGCCGCTGCGGGGCAGCTATCGCGGTTTTGACATTGCCACCAACCATCCGCCGGGTGGCGGTGTCATGCTGGTCGAGATGCTGAACATCCTGGAGAGTTTTGACCTGATCGGGATCGGCCACAACACGACCGAGTACATCCGCATCGTATGCGAGGCGATGAAGGCGGCTACATCCGACAAGGACAATTTTGTCGGCGATCCGGCATTCTACGACGTGCCGCTCGACAAGCTGATCTCAAAGCAGCACGCTGCTGACATCGCTGCGCGCATCCAGGCGGGCGAGCGCATGTCGGTGGAACGGCTGGAGCTGCCGCCGGAGCCGAAAGACACCACCCATGTTGCCGTCGCGGACAAGCATGGAAATTGCGTCACCATGACCCATTCGCTGGGCATGCCGTCCGGCGTCATCAGCGACGGTCTCGGCTTCATGTACAATGGCTGCATGGGCGTGTTCGATCCGCGTCCCGGCAGGGCCGGCTCCATCGCGCCCGGCAAAAGCCGGTTTTCTTCGGTGTGTCCGACTATCGCCTTCCGGGACGGCAAACCGCATGTGGTCATCGGTGCGCCCGGCGGCACCCAGATCGCCATGGGTGTGCTGCACGGGCTGCTCAACGTGCTCGACTTCGGCATGACCATGGAGCAGGCGGTGTCCGCGCCGCGGTTTTCTTCAACCTCGAACGCGATTGACATCACCAACCGCATTCCCGGTTTCGTCGTCGAGCCATTGCAGGATGACGGCTACGAGGTCATCCGGTCGGCGCTGACGTTCGGCATTGCTGCGGTGCACGGCATCCGGATTGTGGACGGTGTCATGGACGGCGGTGCCGATCCTGGGCATGACGGGGTCGCGCTTGCCGTCTAGATCAGAAATCCAGTCAGGTCAGATTGACCAGCCGCCGTCGATGATGTGGTTCTGTCCGGTGACGAATGTGGCATCGTCGGAGGCGAGATAGACAATCAGGCCGGCGACATCCTCTGCCGTGGCCAGTGCACCGGTCGGCTGACGAGACAGGAACCATTCACGCGCCTTGTCGTATCCGCCCATATCCTCGCCCAGTTTCTCCACCCTCTGGCGCAGCGACGGCGTGTCGATGGTGCCGGGACAGACGGCATTGCAGCGGATGTTCTGCTTGATGAAGTCGATGGCAATGGAGCGTGTCATGCCGATCACGGCGGCCTTGGTCGCGCCGTAGACGAAACGCGACGGCGCGCCTTTTATGGAGGAAGCCACAGAGGCCATGTTGATGATCGAGCCACCGCCATTTTCCAGCATGCCGGGCAGCACGGCCCTGGCGAGCCGGTACTGGGCCTTCACGTTGAGGTCGAAGGAGAAGTCCCATGCCGCGTCGTCACACTCCAGGATGGTGCCGTGATGCACGAAGCCGGAGCAGTTGAACAGGATGTCGACATTGCCGACACGCTCGATGACTTTCGCCACCTGTCGGGGTTTGGTGACATCCAGCAGGTAGGTGCGGATACCGCGCTGTTCCTGCTTCACTTGGGCCAGTGCGTCCTTGTTGATGTCGGTGGCGAACACTTTCGCGCCTTCGCGCGCCATGGCGATTGCCGATGCCTTGCCGATTCCCTGACCGGCCGCTGTCACCAGAGCCGTCTTCCCCTTGAGCCTACCTGCCATTTTGTTCCCTCCCTGCGGGATTTATTGTTTGAGCCTTGCCGACAATGTGGCAGGTTTCCGCATCCGCATAAAACACATTTCGTAACAAATAAAGTGCGGTCGGAGGCAAACGTCGTATGAAAGTTGTTATCACTGGTGGCACCGGCTTTATCGGCGCACGCCTGGCGCGGCGAATTGTCGACAAGGGCACCTTGGCAGGTCCGGATGGAACCCAGATGCCGGTCGATGAAGTCGTGCTGTTCGACGTGATGGCGCCTGCCCCGCTGCCGATGCAACTCGACGGCCAGGTGACGCTGGTGACCGGGGACATTTCCGACAGGGCGACGATCGATGGGCTGATAGACCGTGACGACATTTCGGTGTTTCATTTGGCATCGGTCGTGTCGGGCGGCGGCGAAAAGGATTTTGACCTGGCGATCAGTGTCAATCTGACCGGCGGCATCAACATATTCGAAGCGCTCAGGGCCCGGGCATCGACACCGCGGCTGGTGTTCGCCTCATCCATTGCGGTGTTCGGTGGCGACCATATGCCGGACGTGGTCGGCGATCACGGCAAGCAGACACCGCAGACCACTTACGGCATGACCAAGGCGTGTTGCGAGCTGCTGATCAATGACTACACGCGAAAGGGATTTTTGGACGGGCGTTCGGCCCGCCTGCCGACAGTCATCGTGCGTCCCGGCGCGCCCAATGCAGCGGCATCGTCGTTTGCATCGGGTGTGTTCCGGGAACCCCTGAAAGGTGAACCGTGTGCCTTGCCGGTGAAGCCGGAAACGGTGATGCCGGTTCTGGGATACCGCAATATCGTGGAAGGCATACTGGCCCTGCACGAGCTGCCTCCAGACAAGCTCGGCGACGACCGGGCAGTCTCGCTGCCGTCGATGGACGTGACGGTTGCCGAAATGGTCGACGCGCTGAAGCGGGTGGCGCACAATCGCAAGCTCGGTGAGATCACTGTGGAACCGGATCCCTTCATCGAGGCCATTGTCCAGTCGTGGCCGGTGGCGACGGATGATACCAGGGCGCTGGCGCTGGGGCTGCCGAAGGACACATCACTGGACGATATCGTGCGTCATTACATCGAGGATTACGATCATGGCTAGGAAGACGATTTACCGCGGCAAGTCGTTGGCGGCCAAGTCTGACAAGGATCCTCTGGCGCCGAAAGGCCGCTCGAAACACTGGTTCGGCCAGAAGGGCATGGACGGGTTTCATCATCGCAGCTGGATGAAGAACCAGGGGCTGCCGCATCACCTGTTTGACGGCCGGCCGGTCATCGGCATCTGCAACACCTGGTCGGAGCTGACGCCGTGCAACGCGCATTTCCGGGTGCTGGCTGAACGGGTCAAGCGCGGCATCTACGAAGCCGGCGGTTTCCCGGTGGAGTTTCCGGTCACGTCGCTGGGCGAAACCCTGATGCGGCCAACCACGATGATGTTCCGCAATCTAGCCTCCATGGACGTTGAAGAATCGATCCGCGCCAACCCGATCGACGGCGTGGTGCTGCTGGTCGGTTGCGACAAGACCACGCCGGCGCTGATCATGGGCGCGGCTTCGTGTGATCTGCCGACCCTGGCCCTGTCGGGCGGACCCATGCTCAATGGCCGCTATGGTGACGAGACCATCGGCTCGGGCACCCATGTATGGAAGTTTGTCGAACGCCAGAAAGCCGGCACCATGACGTTCGACCAGATGACCGAAGCCGAAGCCTGCATGTCACGTTCGGTCGGCCACTGCATGACCATGGGAACCGCATCGACCATGGCTTCGATGGTGGAATCGCTGGGGCTGGGGCTGCCTTCCAATGCGGCCATTCCCGCAGCGGACTCGCGCCGCAATGTGCTGGCCCACATGGTTGGCCGGCGCATTGTCGAAATGGTGGACGAGGATCTGCGCATGTCGAAAATCCTCACCCGCAAGGCGTTCGAGAACGCCATCCGGGTCAACGGCGCCATTGGCGGGTCGACCAATGCGGTGGTTCACCTGCTGGCCATTGCCGGGCGCATGGGCGTGAAAGTGTCTCTGGACGATTGGGACAAGTTCGGCCGCGACGTGCCGTGCCTGGTCAACCTGATGCCGTCCGGCAAGTATCTGATGGAGGATTTCTACTATGCCGGCGGCCTGCCTGTGGTGATGAAAGAACTGGCGGAAAACGGCCTGCTGCACAAGTCGGCGAAGACCGTGAACGGCAAGACACAGTGGGCCAACATCAAGGGCGCAACCTGCTACAACCGTGACGTGATCCACAGCCTTGAAAAGCCCTTCAAGGAGAATGGCGGCATTGCCGTGCTGCGCGGCAACCTGTCCCCGTCTGGTGCGGTGCTCAAACCATCGGCCGCCACCGCCGGCCTGATGCAGCACCGGGGCAGGGCGGTGGTGTTTGAGGATATCGACGACTACAAGGCACGTGTCGACGACCCGAAGCTGGACAT
>JBCCVY010000309.1:0-4352 GCA_039194725.1 Pseudomonadota bacterium | reverse complement strand
TGCGTTTCGTTTTGCCGGCCAGTGCGGCGCAAATGATCAAGCCACAAATTCCGCAGAATCTTGAACATCCAGGCCTTGTAGCTTCGTTCTTCTTTCGGTGCGTCTTTGGCCCTGAGCACCCTGACCGCACATTCCTGCCGCAAATCCTGCGCCAGCTCGGAATCCCTCGCGAGCGCTGTGGCATATGAGAGGATCTCATTCTGATAGTCTCTCAGTCGCCGCTTGCGCTGTTCGAGAAAAAACATTCCAAACCTCCAACGGCTACGCAAACTGCATTTGCCGGGGACCCATGTCAATCTGCTTCACGTTCCGATGGCAGTGCACAGGTCATGACGTTCCCGGCGCGGGCAATGACCTCGCGGCCCAACCCGCCGTCACCGGCCACCAGTCGAACGTCCTTCGCAGGCACAAACCGTCCTGCCCGCGCTGCCCGTCTGACGTGCCGCCGTTGCGCAATTGTGGTTCACGGCCGATACTGAGGCATGTCAACGATGTCCGAGCACGATGCCTACATAGCTGCAGCACCTGAACCACTTCGGCCGCTGTTGACCCAGTTGCGTGCGCAGCTTGCCGCCACGCTGCCTGACGCCGAGGAGATCATCGCTTACAAAATGCCCGGATTCCGGATTGGCAAGCCGATCGCGGGCTATGCCGCCTTTAGCAAACAGTGCGGCCTTTATGTGGCCCCGGGTGCCATCTCGCTCCACGCCGACGACATTGCGGCTGCCGGACTCAAGGCCACCAAGACCGGCGTCACCTTCTCACCCAGCAAGCCGATGCCTGATGAACTCGTCGCAAAGCTCGCTTTGGCGTCCCGAAAGGAGCATGGACTGTAATGCAGCCGGTCGCCAAAGTTCGCAGCGCGCCTCAAACCCGCACAACGTCCATCGCAAGCCGCCGGTTGGCCTTCTGTCCCCGGTTCGCCGGCCGCGCCGCCGTCACCCCTCAAAGACCTTGAAGTGTTTCGACAGCTTCAGGCCCTGCTTCTGGTAGTTGGAGCCAATGCCCTGGCCGTATACGGTCTCCGGAGCCTCGCTTAAGGGTTCGTAGACCAGGCGGCCGATGATCTGGCCGTCCTCCAGGATGAACGGCACCTCGTGGCTGCGCACCTCCAGCACGGCGCGCGCGCCTTCGCCGCCGCCGGAGGCGTCACCGAAACCGGGGTCGAAGAAGCCTGCATAGTGCACGCGGAATTCGCCGACCAGCGGATTGAACGGCACCATTTCAGCGGCATGGGTCGGCGGCACGCGCACCGCTTCCTTTGAGGCGAGAATGTAAAACTGGTCCGGATCGAGGATCAGCGATCCGCGCTGCCAGATCGGGTCCCAGTAGTCCAGTACGTCAAGTCCCGCTTTGCGGTCCACGTCGACGAGGCCGGAATGGCGCTTGGCGCGGAACCCGACCGGCTGATTGTCATCGAAACTCGACAGATCGACGCTCAGCGCGATGCCGTTGTCGATGGACACATCGCCCGAGGTGACCAAGGGTTTCTGCCGGTGCAACTCGTGAATCAGATCGTCGCTGGGCGACACATTGCCGGAGCGGAAGCGGATTTGCGACAGGCGCGACCCGGTGCGGGCCAGGATCGGGAACGTCCGCGGTGAGATTTCGGCGTAGAGCGGGCCCTGGTATCCGGCAGGCACGGTATCGAATTCCGCCGCATTGTCGGCGATGACACGGGTAAAGATGTCCAGCCTGCCGGTCGAACTCTTCGGATTTGCGGCCGCCGACATGGTGTCGTCGAGCGCCAGCGATTCCAGCAGCGGCACGATATAAACACAGCCGACTTCCAGCACTGCGCTGTCAGTCAGGTCGATCTTGTGCAGGGACAGCTTGTCGAGCCGGTCGGCAACCGTGTTGCGCGGACCGGGCATGAAAGACGCCCGCACCCGCCAGGCGACCTCTCCGAGCCGCAGATCGAGACTGGCGGGCTGCACCTGGTCCACGTCGAGCGCAGTTTCAGCGACAATGTGGCCGGTTTCGACCATCTGGCGAATGATATGGGCGGGGACAATGCCATTTGCGGCTTGAGCGGTCATCTATAATGCTTTCTGATGCGTTCCAGATAGCAGAATTAGCATATCGGCTGTTCGGTGTCGGCTGTTACGGTGGCTTAACAGACGCATACGGGTTGATTTTCGTGGATAAACAGGCGCATCAAGACGTTTGATCCAGAGTTTCGTCAAAACGCCAGGGGCACTCAAGGAAACCATCGGCAAAGCGAATCATGGACATGTATCAGGCAGTTACACACGACATAGAAGTATCGGTCCTGCCGCAATACCTGGACGACCGTTCGGCACCGGACGAGAATTACTATGTATGGGCCTACACGGTGTCGATCGAAAACAAGAGCGACAAAACCGTCACCCTGCGCACCCGGCACTGGGAGATCATCGACGCCAACGGCCAACGCCAGGATGTCGACGGCGAAGGCGTTATCGGCAAGCAGCCAACACTCGGTCCCGGTGAACGTTTTGAGTATACTTCCGGCTGTCCGCTCGCAACTCCAAGCGGTTTCATGGCCGGGTTCTACACCATGGAGGGGACCAATGGTGAAATGTTGCAGGTGGAAGTCCCGGCGTTTTCCCTGGATTCGCCAGACGCCGAGCTGACCATCAACTGACGTCCACCAAGAATTTTTCGGAGATCGCCAACCTTGAGCAGCCAGCATACCCCCTCTTCAGCAGAAATGCTGGGCCACCTGATCAGTTTTGACACCACGTCGTGCAACTCCAACTTTCCGTTGATTGAGTTTGCCGAAGCGTTCCTGCGTGACCAGGGTATCGATACGACGCGGGCTGACTACGCCCCCGGCAAGACCAATCTGGTGGCCAGCATCGGGCCTGCCGTGGATGGCGGCGTCGCCCTGTCCGGTCATACCGACACGGTCCCGGTAACCGGTCAGACCTGGGCCACCGACCCGTTCACCATGACGGATATTGACGGCGACCTGTTCGGCCGCGGCACCTGCGACATGAAAGGATTTCTGGCGTGCTGCCTGGCCGCGGTGCCGCAATTGAAGGCGCGCAAACTGGCGCGCCCGGTGCACCTGGTTTTCTCGTGCGACGAAGAGGTTAGTTGCGAAGGCGTGATCCCTGCCGTCCAGCGCTTCGGCCATGACATGCCGACACCATCGATCTGCATAGTCGGTGAGCCGACAATGATGGATGTGATGACCGGCCAGAAGGCGTGCCAGGCCTATGTTACGACCATCAGGGGGGTTGAAGCCCATTCCAGCAAACCTGCCCTGGGGTGGAGTGCGCTGAATGAAGCCAACCTGCTGATCACCGAGATCAATGCGATTGCGCAGGAAATGCGCGACAAGGACAACGGCGACTGCCCGTTCGATCCTGCATTCACCACGGTGCATGTGGGCGCGGTGCACTCCGGCACGACAGTGAACATCGTGCCCAACCTGGCCACGATCTCGTGGGAAGCCCGGCTGCTGCCTGACCAGGACGTGGATGAAATACGTGACCGGGTGGCGCGCTTCGTGCAGGCCCGCAACGAGGTGATCCGCGCTACATACCCGGACGCTGGCATGGAGACCGACAATTACGTCAATGTGCCCGGACTGGAGCCGGAACCAGACGGCGAGGCCAAGTCGCTCGCCATGCGGCTGACCGGATCGAACCGCACCGGCGTGGTCTCGTACGGAACCGAAGCCGGACATTTTCAGGCGGCGGGCATGTCGACCGTCATCTGCGGGCCGGGATCGATTGACCAGGCCCACAAGCCGGACGAGTTCATCGCCGCCAGCCAGCTTGTGGCATGCGATCGGTTCCTCGACCGGCTCGGGGCAGACCTAAGCGCGCCTTAGCCGGCTCCAGGACCTCAACCAGCACGAAGGATCTCATCTGCGTTGAAGCGGTAACTGGCCGAGCAGAACTCGCACTTCACGTCTATCTTGCCGTCCTCCGCCATGTGGGCCTTGTCGTCGTCGGGCATGTTGGCGAGGATGCCTCTGAGCCGGTCCGCCGAACAGGAACAGTAGCGCTTGAGCTTCAGTTCCGGGTAGACCGTGACGCCGTCTTCGTGGAACAGCCGGTACAGGACCCGTTCCGATGACAGCAGCGGGTCGATCAGCTCATGATCCTCGACCGTTTCCAGCAACAGCTTGGCCTTGCGCCAGTTGTCGTCCTCATCGACTTCCGGCTCGTTCCTGCCGGACGGATCGTCACCGGAATGGACCTGCATCGGGCTGATGCCGCCGTCTTCCGGCAGATGCTGGATCATGATGGCGCCGGCGCGCCACTTGTCGCCCTGCCCTGCGCGGCCGACCAGCGGGCCCGACGCCAGACGCAGCAGGGTCGGGATCTGCTCGGACTGGCGGAAATAGTCATGGGCCG
>JBCCVY010000308.1:0-4430 GCA_039194725.1 Pseudomonadota bacterium | reverse complement strand
GCCGGCGCGAGGCCGATATAGCCATCCGCTCCGGCAGACCCACAGATCCGGATCTGATCGCCCGCCGGCTGCCCGGTCACCAGGTGCGCCTGTATGCTTCGGAAAAATATCTTGAACGGATCGGCAACCCGCAAACCAGCGACGAGTTGCTGCGCGCCGAGTTTCTGGGTTTTGACCAGCAGCAGCAATACATAGACGGGTTGAACCAACTGGGCCTGAAAGTGACATCGAAAAACTTCTCGATTTTGTGCAGCAATCACATTGTCCAATGGCAGATGGTCAAACAGCACTTGGGCATCGGTGCGATGCTCACCCAGGTCGGGGACGCCGAACCCGGAGTGCGCTTGGCAGCACCCTGGCTGCCGCCGTTCGAAATCGAGGCCTGGCTCGTAGCTCACCGGGAACTGAGCACCAGTCGGCGCGTGCGGCTGGTTTTCGACTTCCTGGCCAGGGAAATGGAGAACCTCAAGGGCGAGGTTTCATGATGCTACTGACCGTGAGGTCTCAACCCAATGCCATGGTCCATTCCGACAGGCTGTCGGCGACAAGGATCTTGTCCGATCCGATCACAAAGGTGTTCACCCCGCGCGACCGCCAGTCAGAAATCTGCTCGCTGCATTCGCCCTTGTCGGGTGAAAACACTGGCATGATGACATTGCGGTCTGCATCCACGGCGCGGTTCACCATGTCACCGACCGCCGACATCACGCGCTGATCACGCCAGTTGCCTTCCAGGCCCATGGACACCGACAGGTCAAACGGTCCGAACATGAAGGCGGATATCTCGGCGTTCTTGCAAATCTCAGCGAAGTTCTCATAGCCCTGTCTGGTCTCGACCAGCGCAATGGCACCGACACGGGCTTCTTCTTCAGCCACGTAGGCCTTCCAGTTCCTGATGAAGTGCCCGCCGGACCGGCAACAGGGGCAGGCTCCGCGCAAACCATGCGGCCCGAACCGGGTTGCCGCGACCGCGCGATCGGCCTCTTCGGCGCTTGACATGTTCGGCACCACGACGTGCCTGATGCCGGCATCAAGCGCCTTCATGATCATCACCGGATCGTTGGCCGGTACGCGCACTGCAGAGGCGATGCCGACTGCATCGGCAGCGCGCGACAGGTTCTCCGCGGTCTCCATGCCGAAGAAGCCATGCTCGCAGTCTATTATGGTGAACTCGAAACCGTTGAGGCCAATGAGGTCCACCATTTCAGGCGTAGCAATCTGCGACCACGTGCCCAGGCTGACATTGTCTGATTCAAGAAGGGATTTCAGGTCTTTTGCCATGCTTGTCTAGGCTCCCAAAACGGCTGTGCATTTGATTTCGACCAGTAGCCCGGGCATGGAGAAGCCCTTGACGGCAAACCCTGTCCAGGTCGGATAACTGTTTGTGAAGTAACGGTCCTTGACGGCCATGAAAGTCTTCAGCCCGTCCATGGACTCTGCGAACCAGGTTTCCAGCTCGACCACATCGTCAAATGTCGCACCGGCGGCATCCAGCACCAGGCTGACGTTCTCAAATGCCTGCACGAATTGCGCTTCTGCGCCCTCAACAACATTCAGGTCCTTGTCCCGGCCGACCTGTCCGGAAATGTACAAGGTATCCCCGACCACAATGCCGGGCGCGTAGTGGAAGGTGTCATAGACTTTCTCAAGCCCAGGCGGGATGATGACCCGTCGTTCAGTCGGCATAGCACACCTCCTTGATGGCATCTGCGATGGTGGCAGGTGAGGGCATGTATTGGCGCTCCAGCCGGTCATTGTAGGGCACCGGCATGTCAGGTGCGCCGACCCGTCCGACCGGCGCGTCCAGCCAGTCGAAGGCTTGCTCGTTGATTTGCGCCGCAATCTCGGCGCCGATGCCGCCAAACCGGACCGCCTCGTGAACCACCACCGCGCGATTGGTCTTCTTCACACTTGCAACTATGGTCTCCATATCGAGAGGTTTGACGGTCCTGGGGTCAACAATCTCGACCGAGATCCCGATCCGCTCCAGTCGCGCCGCGGCCTGAGCAGCGCGGTCAACCATGGCCATCAGCGCGATCACGGTACAGGAGGTGCCTTCGCGAACAATCCGTGCCTTGCCTGGCGGAATTGCATAAGCCTGCTCAGGCACCGGTTCTTCGCCGCCCAGGTACAGGAGCTTGTGTTCAAGAAACACCACAGGATTGTCGGAGCGTATGGCCGCCGTCATCAAGCCTTTCGCGTCATAGGCATTTGAGGGGGTATAGACCTCAAGCCCCGGCACATGGGCAAACCAGGCCTCAAGGGACTGGCAGTGTTGTGCGGCCAGCCGGATGCCGGCGCCCTGCGGCCCGCGGAACACTACCGGTACTTTGGGTTTTCCGCCCATCATGAAACGCGCCTTGGCTGCCTGATTGACGATCGCATCCATCATCAGCGAGACGAAATCGAACAGCTGGATTTCGACGATCGGGCGCATGCCCATCATGGCGGCGCCGACGCCGCAGTTTGAGATGGCGCCTTCAGAAATGGGTGTGTCACGCAGTCGTTCAGCGCCGAAGCGTTCAAACAGTTTTCGGGTTATGCCGAAGATTCCACCGATGCGGCCGACGTCTTCACCTAGGACAAAGACAGTTTCATCGCGTTCCATTTCCTGCGCGATGGCCTCGTTTATGGCACGTCCGTAGGTGAGCGTTCGGTCACCGGGCGCCGGTTCCGCCAAATGCAGATCGGGCGCGGGAACAGTTACGATCGCCGCGGCATTTTCCAGCGTCGGTTCATCGCATTGGCTGGCCCAGTCAACAGCCTGTTGAACCTCCGATACCGCCTTGACCGCAAGCTCGTCAAAGCCGGCCCGATCCAGTGCACCGGTCTTTATCGCTTGTGTTTCCAGTTGCTTGATCGGATCCTTTTTGTGCCACTCGATCTCTTCCTGCTCGTGCCGGTAGGACGGCAGGTTGGCGCGCATGGAGTGGTCGCCCCAGCGATAGGTCATCGCCTCCACCAGCGTCGGCCCATCGCCGGCCCGCGCGCGCATGGCTGCGCGCAGCACCGTGTCGTGAACGGCAACTGCATCATTGCCGTCGATCAGGTGACCAGGCACGTCATATGCTGCGGCGCGCCGCGCGATGCCACCTCCCGCGATGACGTCAGCCGTTGGGGTCGACAGGCCGTACTGGTTGTTTTCGCAAAAGAAGATCAGCGGCAGCTCCCAAATGGCTGCCAGGTTCATGGCCTCGTGAAAGATGCCTTCGCTGGCGGCGCCGTCGCCGAAAAACGCAATGCCGACGGCGTCCGATCCTTTCATCTTCTCCGCCAGCGCGGCGCCGGTTCCCAGACCCATGCCGGCGCCGACAATGCCGTTGGCGCCCAGGATGCGGCGCTCGAAATCCGCGATATGCATGGACCCGCCAAGGCCGTAACAATAGCCGTCGGCCTTGCCCATCAGCTCGGCCATCATGCGCCCCATGTCAGCGCCTTTTGCGATGGTGTGACCGTGACCGCGGTGATGTGTCAGGACGAAAGCCTGCTCTTCGAGGGCGTGGCAGGCACCAGCGGCTATGGCCTCCTGACCAATGGAAGAATGGGCTGTTCCCTTGATGACACCCTGGTCAAACAGCGCGATGGTTTGGGTCTCAAACTCCCTGATACGCAGCATCGTCGACAACATCTGCACCAGGTCCTCGTTGCCCAGCGTGTTTGACGACGGCACCTTGTCAAGATGGTTAAGTATGTCGGTTGAAGCCATTTTGTTATCCGTAAACCAGTTTCGGCAGCCACAGGGACAGCTGCGGGAAGACAACAATCAGAACCAGCGCAGTCGCCTGCAGTGCGATGAACGGCCACTGTGCGGCGAAAATATCCTGCAGGCTGACCTCGGGTGGAGCAGCTCCCTTCAGGTAGAAACAGGCGGGTCCGAACGGCGGCGTCAGATACGCCAGTTGCATGCACAGATTGAACACGATGCCGAACCAGATCGGATCGTATCCGTGCATCTGCAGAGTGGGCAGGAAGATCGGCATGGTCAGAAACAGGATGCCGATCCAGTCAATGAAGAATCCGAGCAGGATGAACACGCCAATCATCACAGCCAGAATGATGGCCGGTTCGGACGAAATGCCGGTCAGCTGCGACCGGGCAAACTCGATGCCGCCGAGGAGGTTGTAGACGCCGATCAGCGCATTGGTGCCGAAGACCAGCCAGAACACCATGCCGCAGGTCTTCAGCGCTTGAGTCAGCGCGCCGCGGATCATGTCGAAGGTCAGCGTGTTGCGTATCCAGGCGGCAAGGATCGTGCCGGCAACGCCGACGGCGGCGGATTCGGTGATCGACGCCAGCCCGGCATAGATCGAGATCAGCACCGACCCGGCGACCAGGAGCGGCAGGGCCACGCCCTTCAGGAGCGCCAGCTTTTCGGCGAGCGGCATGTCCCGGTCGGCGGCATCGATCGGCGGGCCGAGCGCGGGATTGAG
>JBCCVY010000307.1:0-4435 GCA_039194725.1 Pseudomonadota bacterium | reverse complement strand
GGGGCGCACTTCGTGCGACGGCCGGTCGGCCTTGCCTCGGCACTTTCGTGCCTCGGATTGGCGTTCATCAGTATCGTAGTCCCTGTTCGGAGACCGTCGTCCTTTGTCATCCTCGGGCTTGTCCCGAGGATCCAGGCGAGGTTGCAGTAGACCCCCGCGAGGGTGACACCAATGATAATGTGTGTCTCGACGGCCGCTTAGGGTCGGAGAACGGCCCGCCGAAGGCGGACAAGCTGTTCGACCCGAATAAGGAATGCTGAAACTAGGCCCGACCGGACCTCGGGCCGGTCAGGCCCGCCCTAGCGGAGCGCAGGCGAAGCCTGCTTGCGTGAGCGAGTTTTTCTAAGCGCTTCGCTTGCCGCGCCGGCCGGATTCCACTTCCTGCAGCCGGTCCGGAATGCTGATCTGGAACACCGTGCCGGGTTCCGGGCTTTCCACCAGGCGCACCGCGCCGCCGTGCGCCCGCACCAGTTCGCTGGCGATCGCCAGTCCGAGCCCGGTGCCGCCTTGGCGCTGTGACCCCCGGAACGCTTCGAACAGGTGCTCCTTGGCTTTCTCCGGCACGCCGGGACCATTATCGGTGACCTCGATGATGCAATGGCTGTCTTCGTGCCGCGCCCGTACCCTGACCTTGCCGCCGCTGCCGCGCGCAATCGAGGTGGCGTCCTTGCTTTCAACCGCCTCAGCGGCGTTGCGCAGCAGGTTCATCAACACGCGAAACAACTGTTCCCGGTCGGCATCGGCATCCAGATCGGCGGCCACTTCATTGTAGAAGACCACGTCGCTGCCGGCTTCGGTTGTGCTGTGATCCAGCACTTCGTCCACCAGCGCGCGCAGATTGAACATCTCCCGCCGCGGCGGCGCTTCTTGCGCACGGCCGAATTTCAAGGTGTCCTGGCAAAACCCAATGGCCCGGTCCAGCGATGCAATCAGCTTGGGTGCGAATTTCTTCACCGTCGGATCGTCGACCATGCCCAGCCGGTCCGAGATCAGTTGCGCCGATGCCAGCATGTTGCGCAGGTCGTGGCTGACTTTCGACACCGCGAGTCCAAGCGATGCCAGCCGGCTTTTCTGCGACAACAGATCCGACAGTTCCGTCTGCATCTGCTTGAGTTCCTGTTCGGCAGCGCCGATTTCATCGACCCGGCCGGTCGGTTCTATGATGCGGCTGCGGTCTTCGGGGTTGAGCGCAAACGCCTGCATGTTGCCGGACAGGCGCTGCACCGGGCGCACCAGCAGCCGGTTGAGGGCGAAAAACAGCAGCGCCGCCAGAATCACGGCGAGAAAGATCGACAGTGTCAGGATATTGATGGAGTAGCGCACCATCGCCTGGAACAGCGGCTTTTCATCCAGCGCCATTTCGATCAGCGTAGCGCTCATGCTCGACGGCTTGTTCATCACGCTGATGACCCGGTTGCCGCCGTGAAACAGGGTTGTAAAGGCGTCGTAGATGGCCACCATCGGCGTATCGTCGCGCAGATCGTATGACGCCTCAACAATCGGCGGGCGATCCGGAATCAGCACCAGTTGCCGGGCGTCATCTGTCCTCACCGCCAGCACCAGAACCCCGGCGCGCTCCAGAAGTTCCTTGCGCAACAGCGGAGAGATTTCCTGGTTCCGGGCTGCCTCTACCGCCAAGGCGGCAATTTCCGCCGTCGCCGAACGCTGCTGCAGCCAGTTGATCCGAAAATTGGCGATTGACGGCACGAACACCAGCATTTCGCCAATCATCAGGAACACGGCTGCAAGGACGAGGACTTTGGCGGTCAGCTTGCTGTACCATGGTGCACGCCTTCTGGACCTCCCCAAATCCTGCTTTTCCGTCTCGGTGCTCATCTCTGCCTTTATTCAAACGCCAGCAGAAATGGTTCAACTGACGGCGGTCATCCAAAAATCTTCAACCATCCAATGATACGGCGAACCATGGGTTTGGATGGCAGCTCGGCATAATAACTTGTCGCAGCTCGTTTGGAAACTTCGCTCAAGGTCGGATATGCCGCGACCATGTCTATCATGGCCTTGATCTTTAGTCCTGACGAAATCGCCATTGCCCACGGTTGAATCAGGTCGCCGGCATTGGGCGCCACAATGGAGCAACCCAGTATCTCGCCCTTGGAAGAGACAACCGCCTTGATCAGGCCGGTGGTCTTGCGCTCGGCGCGGGCCCGATCGTTTTCCTTGAATTGCCAGCGCAACACCTTGTGGTCCGGATGGCTCTCGGTTGCCTGCGCTTCGGTCAGGCCGATATGGGCGAGCTCGGGGTCTGTGTAGGTGACCCAGGGGATGATCTTGGTTTCATTGCTGACCGGCAGGCGGAACAGCACGGACTTGATGACGAGGCCGGCCTGATAACCGGCAACATGGGTGAACTGCAGCCCGCCGGCCACATCGCCGATGGCATACACCTTGCGATTGGTGCTGCGCAGGCCCTTGTCCACCTTGATGCCGCGCCTGTCGTATTCGATGCCGGCGGCTTCCAGGTTCAGACCGTCTACATTGGCGACGCGTCCGGCAGCCACCAGCAGGTGTGAACCGGCAAGTTTCTCAGGCTTGCCGTTCTCGCCGTCAAGCGTGATCTCGACACCCTTTGACTTGCCCGCTTTGGCGATGCCGGTGATCTTGGCACCGGCACGGATGTCGATGCCTTCGTCACGCAGGTGGTCCAGCACAATGGCTGTCAGTTCCGGGTCATCCTTGCCCAGTGGCTGAAACGCTTCCAGGACCGTGACCTTGGCGCCGAGCCGGCGATGGGCCTGAGCCATTTCCATGCCGATCGGACCGCCACCGATGATGATCAGGTGCGTCGGCAGGGTGGTATTGTCAAAGATGGTCTCGTTGGTGAAATAGTCGACGCCGTCCAGGCCGGGGATCGGCGGCGCCGATGGCGATGAGCCTGTTGCAACCACGATGCGGCGTGCCTTGATCCGTTTGCCGCCGGCCTCGACGGTCTCGGCGTCGACAAACCTGGCCGCATCGCGGATCACCGTTACGCCGAGGCCTTCAAAGCGCTCTTGGCTGTCATGCGGGGCAATGCCGGCAATCACGTCTTTCACGTGCGCCATGGTCTTGGCGAAGTCGACCTTCGGGGTTTGCGCGGCGACCCCGAATTCGACGCCGGAGGAAAACGCATGTGCATGCTTGCCGGCAGCCAGCAGGGCCTTTGAGGGAACACAGCCGTAGTTCAGGCAGTCACCGCCCATTTTGCCTTTTTCGATCAGCACGACCTTTTCGCCGAACTGGCTGGCGGCCGCGGCGACGCTCAGGCCGCCGGAGCCCGCGCCGATGACGCAGATATCGCAGGTAATGTCAGTCATGGAAGTACCTTTCGGGCCTCTTTGCGGGCCCATTTATACATGAATTGTTGAAATTCGTTGAGACTGGCCTTGAAAGGCCTGCGACCTCACGCTTCGCCACGGGTTGCATTTTTCCTAGCGCGCAGTTTCTTAACCACGACCGGGATCAATGCCACTACGCCCAGCGCTGCAAATGCCGCCAGCAGCTGCGGTGTCACCAGGGCACCGGCATCAAGGGCAAACTCGCAATTGGCAGCACCGTGTTCTGCGATGCAGGTCTGGTAGGCGGCCTTTTGCTGCGTAATGATTGAGTCCAGGCCCGACCCAAGAGTCGAGAAAGCGAAAGTGCCTGGAATAATGCCGATGAGCGTGGTCAGAGCGTATGTGCCAAGCCCGACACCTGCGACAGCTGGAGCGATGTTGACCAGCCAGAACGGGAACACCGGCACCAGCCTCAGGAACAGCATGTAGTTAAAGGCATCTTCGCGGAAGCCGCCGGACAGTTTTTCCATCCATGGGCCGGCGCGGTTGGCCAGCGTGTCGCCCAGCGACGTCTTGGCGGCCAGGAAGATGGCTACCGCACCGGCTGTGGCGGCCAGGACAGTAAATACTCCGCCTGCGAACCAGCCGAACAGGAAGCCGCCGAGAATGGTCAGCAGCGCCGCGCCGGGCAGCGAAAAGGCAACAGCGGCAATGTAGATGGCCATATAGGAAGCCGCCGCCAGGACGGCATTTTCGGCAACGAACGTCATCAGTGCATCGCGGTTGTCGGCGATGGCGGTAAGGGAGAGGTACTTGTGTAAACCTGATGCATAGACCGCGGCAATGCCGCTCAGCAATATCACCAGAGGTGCCCAGCGTTTCAGGTTTGCCGCGACACCGGCAGGGCGGGCAGCACCCGCTTCAGCTACGTTTCCAGACATTTTTTCTTGTTCTTTCTTCATCTGTATGAGTAAGGCGTGATCTGTTCCGGATTGCAACCAAATGACGTGTTCATAACTTTGCCCGCGCACCCAAGGTGAGATCACATGAGTTGGCGAGAAGATGTCGCACAACGTGTTAAGAGAAAAGGGGGTGTAAACTGCTTGTGAAAAGGTATGACTACAGGTGAGAGTCTGGTGTGCGGGGCGTCATTGGCCGCG
>JBCCVY010000306.1:0-4440 GCA_039194725.1 Pseudomonadota bacterium | reverse complement strand
GCAGGTAAAACTCCGCCGTCAGGTCCATCACCGACAGATACTCGTCGTAAAACTCTTCATGTTTTTCAGCCGAGTCGCCGTCACCTTCGACCATGTGCCGGAACAGCTCGCGATGCGCATCTACATGGCGGTCCAGGTTCATGGACATGAAGCCCGTCAGCTGCAGGAAGCCGGGATACACCCGGCGCATGAAGCCGGCATTTGGAAACGGCACCCGGACGATGACATGCCGCTTGAACCAGTCGGTGCCGCGCTCGATGGCCAATTCGTTGACTGTGGTCGGGTTGCGGCGGGTGTCGATGGGTCCGCCCATCAGCATCATCGACGCCGGCAGCAGTTTTTCCTTGCGCTGGTGCATCAAGGAAATGGCCGCAAGCACCGGCACGGTCGGCTGACACACCGCCATGACATGCACGTTCTCGCCAAGGTGCCGAATGATCTCGACCACATAATCGATGTAGTCGTCCAGGTCGAAACTGCCTTTTGAGGTCGGCACGTCGCGTGCATCCACCCAGTCGGTGATGTACACGTCACCATGTGGCAGCATGGCTTTTACAGTGCCGCGCAACAGCGTCGCGTAGTGTCCGGACAACGGTGCGACAATCAGGATTTTCTGGTGTTGCTTGGGATCGGCGGGCGCAGTTTGGAACTGGCGGTTGAAGTGCAGCAACCGGCAGAACGGCTTCTCCCACACGCACAATTCCTGCACGGCGCAGGTTTTGCCCTCGACTTCAGTTTCTGTAATCGCGAACTCCGGCTTGCCATAGCGTCTGGTCAGGCGCTCAAACATTTCCAGCGAGGCTGCCCAGGAACGCCCGATTTCCGAACCGGCAATCGGATTGGTCGAATTGGTCCAGAAATGGTGGCCGTATTTTGCAGCCATTCGCAGCGGCGCAATCGCGGCGTGGTTCATTTCGTACATCATGTAAAGCATTACGGGATCACCATGCGGCTGTGCAGGCAGGAACTGTGTTGTTGCGCTGCAACATACCACTATAATGTACGCAAGAGCAAATGCTCAACCGGGCTTTGCACCGAAAGTATACCAGATCAAATTTTGAGACTTTTCAACCGCTTGTGATCTCGACCAGGGCTTTTCTGATATCGTCCGCAGACGTCCCGAATGGGAAGTGCCGGATGAACTTGCCATCCGGCCCCATCAGGTAGGTGATACTCGAATGGTCCATCAGATAGCTGTCCTTGTCGGCATTCTCACCACCGGCCTTTGTGTAATAGACCCGGTATGCAGAGGCGATTTTCCGGATGTCTTCCGCTGAGCCGGTCAGACCAATGGTACCTGGCCAGAAGTGGGCCACGTACTGCCTCATGATGTCAGGCGTATCCCGGGCCGGGTCGATGGTCACGAATGCCAGGTTGAACTTGTCTTCAGCTCCGTCGATTTCGCTCAACGCCGCGGAGATCACCTGCAGTTCGGCGGGGCAGATATCCGGACAGAACGTGAAACCGAAGTAAAACAGCGTATGTTTGCCGAGAAAGTCCTTGTCGCTGACCCGCTTGCCGTCCTGGTTTGTCGCTTCGAAGGGGCCGCCGACCAGCGCCGTTCCGGAACTGACAATGTTGTTTTTGGGTGTGCCGGGGGCCAGCAGCAAAGCGCTCGCGCCCAGGCCGGTCGCCAGCAGCAGGCAGGAAATGGCGAGGATTGCGGTGGATTTTTTCATGCTGGCATACATACTCGGGCAAGACGGCACCGCAAAGCGGCAACAAGTCACAATGTTGTGGGTGCACCATGCTCGTTCAAGACCATGAAGGTTCAGCAGTGAAACTGAACGGAAAGCAGCGATAAAACCATGTCCAGTACGGTCTCCAATGTCCTGGCCGGCGCGATCGGCCCCACCTCGCGGGTTGTCGGCACCTTCTTTACCCATGACGGCCTGCGGCTGCGCACCTCGATCCGCCTGCGCTGGCTGGCGGTTGCCGGGCAGACATTTGCTGTCATGTGGGTGTATCTGGGCATGGGCTTCACCCTGCCGGTCTGGTTGTGCACCTTGTTCATTGCCCTGTCGGCTTGGGTGAATATCTCTCTGTCACTCAGCTGGAGCGTCACCGCGCGGCTGCAGGAACGCTACTCTTCACTTTTGCTGGCCTACGACATTTTTCAGCTGGCTGCCCTCTTGTACCTGACCGGTGGCCTGTCCAACCCATTTGCTTTCCTGTTCATTGTGCCGGTCACCGTTTCCGCAGCCACCCTGCCATTGCCGCGCACGGTGCTGCTGGCCGGACTGGCAGTTGCGGTAACCACATTTCTGGCGGTCTTTCACCTGCCGCTGCCGTGGCATCCGGGCGAACCGTTTGCGCTGCCGAACCTGTACAAGACCGGTCTGTGGGCGGCGCTGATCTGCGGCATCATCTTTTCAACCCTTTATGTCAACCGGGTTGCCAGCGAGGCGCGCGACATGGCCAACGCGCTTGCCGCAACCGAGGTCGCACTCGCCCACGAACAGCAATTGTCGGCGCTTGACGGGCTGGCGGCGGCTGCCGCCCACGAACTCGGTACGCCACTGGCCACCATCGTCCTGGTTGCCAAGGAGCTCAAACGCGAGCTCAAGCTGGACGGGCATCATGGCGAGGATCTCGACCTGCTGGTGTCGCAGTCCGAACGCTGCCGCGAAATCCTGTCGCGGCTGTCAGAGCGTGACAATCAGTCGGACGCCATGATGCAGACGGTTCGCATGACCGCACTGGCAGAGGAAATCGCCGAGCCCCTCAACTCGCCCGATGTGGCCATTCTGTTTGATGTGCAGCCGAAGTCCGACCGCAGCGGCAATCCGCTGACCGAGCCGGTCCTGATGCGCAACACGGCGATAAAGTATGCGCTTGTGAACCTGATGGAAAACGCAGTGGACTTCGCCAAGACCCGGGTGACGGTGCGCATTTCCTGGTCCATGGAGCAGATCAGCCTGACCATTTCGGACGACGGCACCGGGTTTTCCCAGGCTGTCATGGACCGTCTCGGCGATCCTTATGTGACAACCCGCAGCCGGTTCGGTGAGGATGAACGGATCAGGCGCGAAGGCCACGGCGGCATGGGGCTTGGGTTCTTCATCGCCAAGACACTGTTGGAACGCTCCGGTGCCCAGGTCAATCTGGCCAACCGGGCACAGCCCGAAACCGGAGCGGTGGTTCGCATTGTCTGGCCGCGCGAGATTGTCGAGGTGCAGCAGCCAGGGCAGGCCGACTTGTGATTTTTACCACGCTGGGCCAAATTGCTGTAAGAACCACACGGCAACAGGCATAAAGCAGCTGTAAGGTTTGCTTGCAGTATCGGGGATTTGAATTGATGAGTGACAACGAAACCGACGGACCAAAGACACTTTTGCTGGTGGATGATGATCGTCCGTTCCTGCAGCGGCTCGGCCGGGCAATGGAATCGCGTGGCTTTGATGTACGCATGGCTCAGTCTGTCGCAGAAGCCCTGGTTGAAGTGAAGCGCGAGCCGCCCGCCTATGCGGTGGTCGATCTGCGGCTTGAAGACGGCAATGGCCTGGATGTGGTCGAAGCCTTGCACACGGTTCGCCCCGAGGCTCGTGCCGTGGTTCTGACCGGCTATGGCAATATCGCCACCGCGGTCTCAGCGGTTAAGATCGGCGCCGCTGACTACCTGTCAAAGCCTGCCGATGCCGATGCGGTATATGGCGCATTGATGGCCCAGGCCGATGCGCGCGCCGCACTGCCGGAAAATCCCATGTCGGCAGACCGGGTGCGCTGGGAGCACATTCAGCGGGTCTACGAACTGTGCAACCGCAATGTGTCCGAAACCGCGCGGCGCCTGAACATGCACCGCCGCACCCTGCAGCGCATTCTCGCCAAGCGTGCACCGCGCTAGAGCAGTGTCCCGTTGGCATTGGGATCTATCGTTGACTGCAGGCGCAGGGATGCCGACCGCGCCAGCAACAAGGTGACCGCTTTGCGCCGGGCGCCGGACAATTTGGCTTCCGACGCTTCGCGTATGATCTCCGCTCCCCATGCATCGGCGATCATCAGCCCGGCGGTTTCGTCAATCAGACCCGGGTCCATGTCTGCCGGGATGGCGAAGTAGAACCGGTCGCAATAGGCCGTGTACTCGTGCCACTTGTGGTCTGAGAGATAGTCTGCCGGCGATGACTTGATTTCGACAATCCAGATTTCGCCTTTGGCATTGACGGCGATCAGGTCGGCCCGGCGCCCATTGGCCAGTGACAGTTCGGAAATGCTGGCGAAGCCCGCATTGAGCAACATTCTGCCCGCGCCGCGTTGAATGGCGGCCGCCGTGGCAGACTGGCGGCCATCGGGATTGACGACAGGATCCGATATGTCCCGTGCTTCGCTCAACTCAGCCTCGCTGATATTAAATCGCGCGTGGTTCCCACCGGAAAAACCGCGCTGCAATTATCGCCGCGCCGACACCCCACAGCGCCATGACACCCATGTGCGGCAGGATGG
>JBCCVY010000305.1:0-4453 GCA_039194725.1 Pseudomonadota bacterium | reverse complement strand
TGACTTACACTCCTACCAACGACACAAAACACGGTTTGGCTGCCGGCATCTTTTCGCAGAACGGCGCGCGAACCATGCGTGTCGCAAAACAGATTCGGGCAGGCATCGTGTGGGTCAACACCTATCGCGTTGTGTCGCCCATTGCGGAATTTGGTGGTTGCAAGGATTCGGGCTACGGCCGCGAAAGCGGCATGCAGGCCATCTACGACTACACCAGGCCGAAGACCATGTGGATCAACACGTCCAGTGAACCAATGGGCAATCCGTTCGTCATGAGGTAGCGCAAGATGCGTCCAGACCTGATTGATCAGCTGGCCGGCAGCGATGCACAGCCCGAACTGGCGGTAAGCCTGCCACCGTCCTGTTACCGGGATCCGGAGGTGCAGGACGAAGAGATCAGACGCCTGTTCAGGGGCGGCTGGATCGGCCTCGGACGGTCCGACATCGTAACGGAACCGGGCGACTATGCGGCAATGGAAATCGCGGGCGTTCCCCTGATACTTCTACGCGACCGGACAGGTAAGCTGAGGTGCTTCGCCAATTCATGCCGCCATCGCGGTGCCTTGCTGCTGCACGGACAGGGATCGACCAGGGGCATAAGATGCCCGTTTCATGGCTGGAACTACCGTCTTGACGGCACCCTGGCCGGTGCACCGCGCATGGAGACGTCACCATGTTTTGAAAAGTCGGACAACGGCCTGATTGAGCTCGCATGTGACGAACGGGCCGGTTTTGCATTTATGTCGATGGCAAGCGGGCAAACCGAACTCGATGCTCACTTGCGCGATTTCGAAGCCTTACATCAGCCGTGGCCACTGGCCTCGCTCGTCACCACACGCCGCCGGCAGCTTGAGGTCAATTGCAACTGGAAAATCTTTCTGGACGTGTTCAACGAGTATTATCATCTGACCTATGTTCATGCTGATACCCTTGGTGGCCTGTACCATGAACCCGACCCCGGAGATGATGTCGACGGCGCATTCGCCAGCCAGTTCGGTGAAACCCAAGGCACCGGCGGCTTGCTCGAAAGCCAGCAGAGACACGCCCTGCCCCTGATGCCCGGACTGGAAGGCCGACCGGCCCGCGGGACCAGGTACACATGGGCATTTCCCAACATGACCTTCGCCGCCAGCACCGACGCCTTGTGGGTCTATGAGGCTTACCCGGTCGCACCGGACAAATGTCTCGTCAGGCAAAGCATCTGCTTTCCGCCAGAGACTGTGGCACTGCCGGACTTCGAGCAGCGTGCCGGGCGCTATTACGAGAGATTTGACGCGGCCATGGACGAGGACATCATGGCGCTGGAGGCGCAGCAGAAGGGATTGTCGTCACCGTATGCGCGCCAGGGCAGGTTCCAGCCCCATCTGGAGGCCAACGTGGCTGCATTCGCCCGCTGGTATGCGCGTCAGATGCGCCCCTGATCCGATGATGCCGGCAGAGACCTGCCGGGCTTCAAGACACGTCACAACCTTCAAAGTGCGCTTCAGTCATACCCGCTGATGATGTCCCGGATGCAGTCGCTCACCGCTTCCGGCCGCTGTCCGAACATCGAAAAATGCGCCATGCCCTGCGGCAGGTGGAAGTGACTGTTGCCTGCAGCTTCTGCCACGACCCGTCCGCGCGCCGGCGGGGTCTGCAGGTCCTGTTCAAAGGAAATCACGTGCATCGGCACCATGCAGCCCGGCAACCGCTCAAGTGAATCATAGTCCAGACATGCCTGCCATTGCGCCGCCAACATTGCCGGCCCACAGTCACTATACGCGCTGGCGACATAAGGCCGGACTTTCTGCCACAGAGCATCATCCCCCAAAACTTCAGCCGGATATGACAGGATCGCATAATGAACGATCGAGAAATCCTCCGGCATCCGTATCCACTGCCTTGCCATGGCGATTTCCGCTTCTTCCCATTCAGTTGCAAGCCCGTTCTTGCGGGCAACTGTGCCCATGGGAATGGCGATACGCACCAAGTCGGGATATGACATCGCGAGCTCTTGGGTGATCAGCGCGTTTATCTCTCCCAGGCGTTTCGCTATGACAAATAATTCGCCGCAGTGGGCGCAGAAATTGTAAAAAAATCGTCATAATTCCTTTTTATCCGCCGTCCCGTTCTGATATTGTCGCAGCCCCGCAAGCGGGCCTATCAACCAGGCTGCCAACGTCACGGAGCGAAATGAGTTCCCGTCCCACCAGAATAAGTCTTGTCCTGATCCCACGGTTCAACATGATGACCCTGACATCGGTAATTGAACCTATGCGCGTGGCCAATTATCTCGCGCCGCAGCAGCTGTATCAGTGGGACTTCCGTTCGCCCGTTGCGGGTCGGGTTGAGGCCAGCAACGGCATGTCGGTGGACTGCGGCCCTCTGGATGACGGCGACCAGGTCCGGCCTGATGTTATCGCTGTATTCGGCAGCTGGGGGGCGGAGCACTATGATAGCGTTGCACTAAGCAACTGGTTGCGGCGACACGAGCGCAAGGGGACAGTCCTCGTTGCGGTGGAACTGGGTGTCTATGCGCTGGCGCGGGCCGGCCTGCTGGCGGGACAGAAAGTGACCACCCACTGGTCTTGGAAACCCGGTTTTGCAGAAGCGTTTCCCAACGTTGAGGTCTGCGAGCAATTGTTCACGGTGGGCAACAAAATCATGTCCTGCGCCGGCGGGGCGTCGGGGCTGGACCTGATCATGCACCTGATCGCGCATCATCATGGTGAACAACTCGCCGCGGAGGTTTCAAACCAGATTCTACACTACCCTCGCAGGCCGGCGGAAGCAGCGCAGCGTTACGCAACCGGCGGCATGGATGGAGACATCCATCCCGAAGTAAGGGCTGCCATGCGCATACTGGAGTCCGGCATCGAGGAGCCGTGCTCTGTCCCGGACCTGTGCCGCGAGCTGAACATTTCGCAGCGCCAGCTGGAGCGTCTGTTCAAGCGCGACACCGGGTGCACCATCGTCCAGTTTTCCAGGCTCCTGAGACTGCAGTATGCGCGTGCCCTGCTGACCAGCACGCGCATGTCGATCAGGGAAGTTTCTGCAGCATGCGGGTTCAATTCGCTGTCATATTTCTCACTTTGTTTTTCAACCACATTCGGCAAGAAACCCAGTGAGTACCGGCAGACCTGGCCCGACAACGAGACAGCTCCGTCATGGCCGGGCACCGTTTACTCGTTTGTCAGACAGCCCAGATTGCCTGATACGGATTTATTGAAAACGGACTAGACCTCGTTGGCCGCTTTGGCCGCGGCCACTGCCTTCAACACGCCGACAATGGCCCTGTCTCGCTCGGCAGCCATGTCCTCAAAATGACGTACGGCTGCAACCTCGTTGCATCCGTTGACCATGCGATCACGCAGTTCCGCTAAGGCAGCCGCAATGTGCTGGCTCATCGGGATGTCGATTGCGTTGACCTTCGGCTTGTTGAGTTTGACCGCCAGCACGTGACCATTGCGCGTCAGCTCGACAAATTCTGACATGGGTGCACCTCCTCCTGCGTGCCTTATGAGAAGGCCGGTATGACTTCCTTGCAGAACAGTTCAAGTGACCGCTTCTGCTCTTTCAGTCCGAGTCCCAGGCTGGCATAGTAGGTGAACTGGTCGACCCCAAGATCCTGATAGGCTTTCAGCTTGGCAATCACCTCGTCGGGGGTGCCGAACATCAGGTTCTGGTGCAGCATTTTTGGGTCGTATTCGTCACGGTTGACGATCTTGCTCAGGTCCACCTGCTTCGGAAACCCGTTTTTCACATCATCAAGGTTCTGGTACAGGTTTTCGAACTGGGCCAGTTGTCTTTGCGCCGCCTTGACCGGCATTTCCCAGTCCTCCTTGCGATCGTAAAGCGCGGTGTGCCGCATCATCGAGAAGATCGGCCGAGGTTTGCCGGGATTGTTGGCAAGGGCCTCATCGAGCCGCGATTTGTAAAGCTCGGCTTCCGACATCGGCCGGGTGAACGGCCACGACATGATGTTGAATCCGTTCTTCACTGCGAATTCATAGGTGATGGGTGCCCGCGCCGCCACCCAGATCGGAGGATGCGGTGTCTGCACGGGCTTCGGCACCGAAGTGGCCGTCGGGAATTTCCAGTACTTTCCGTTGTGCTCGTAGTCTCCCTGCCACAGCGCAAGCACCGCGGGCAGCATTTCCTGCATGTACATCCAGGCATCGGTTTGTTTCAGGCCGTTGTGCATGCGGTCAAACTCGCGCTGGTAGGCACCGGAGCCGATGCCAAACTCAAGCCGCCCACCGCAAATCAGGTCCGTCATCGCAGCCTCACCGGCCAGCTTGATCGGGTGCCAGTAGGCAGCAACGGCCACCGCTGTGCCGAGTCGGATATTGTTGGTGTGGGCCGACCACCAGGTCAGCAATTGGAACGGATCGGGAGCGATGGTCATTTCAAGGGCATGGTGTTCGGCCGACCAGACGATATGAAAGCCGCCCTCATCGGCCATCTGCACCAT
>JBCCVY010000304.1:0-4458 GCA_039194725.1 Pseudomonadota bacterium | reverse complement strand
GGTATCGATATGCATCGGCTGGGGGCACTTTCCGCGCAGGGTGTGAATGCGGTACTCGCTGCCCAGATGGCGTTGCAGCCACTGAATGCCCATCTCGTTTGTCACATTGCTCTTGATGACAAAGATGTCTTTCCCGCAACGGACAAAGTCGGCTGCGTCAAAAACCGGTTCCCATTCATTGATGACATACCTGACCTCTTCACCGTAGGCCGGAATCTTATAGTCGCGCTCGAACAATTCGTCAGCCAGTTCGGGTTTCGGCGCCGAGGTCCAGCGCGCGCCCCTGCGGAAATAGTCCTTGAGCAGCCTGCGATAAGAGTGGGTTTCGAAGTAGCGACACGGCCACGCCATCGGCGTTTCGATGATTTCATCCCCCACAACGAGCATGGAGTCGCGCGGACAGGTATTGCAGAAACCGCGCGACCTGAATTGCGGCGCCTGTATCTTCTGGCGGTAATTCACCGCGTCCGGGCGGACCACCTTGATGGCGAGGCTTTCAAGCAACTCGACGAACCCATCCAGTTCCTCCTGCGCCGGCCCGGTCATGATGCGAGGATACTTGATGCCTGCAAACAGGCCGAAAAGCCGGCCTGTAACACCGGGTACATTGCAGGTCACGACCGGATGGTTGGATGGTATGACCGCACCGTCCAGGCGCCCGACCATCACCTCTTCCAACGGATCCCACTCGTTGTAGGAATTGACTGGGGAGACGGCTTCGCTGGCGGAAAAGTCGGTTGTCTGCTGTATCTTGTTCATTGGTTCTTGGTTCCTGGGACCGGTTGAGGCCAAGCCTCAGGCACCGATCAGTTTCAGGCCGACGACGCCGGCCAGGATCATGGCAATGCAGATGAATTTCGCCAGGCTGGCGGGCTCGTGCAGGAACAGCACACCGACGGCGACCGCGCCGGCAACTCCAATGCTCGTCCACACCGCGTAGCCGGTGCTGATGGGAATGGACTTCAGCGCAATGGCCAGCATCGGAAAACTGGCGACCAGGCACATGATGGTCCACGCGGTCGGCACAGGACGGGTAAACCCGTCGGAAAGCTTGAGCCCGACAGCCCAACCGATCTCAGCAATGCCGGCTGCGAACAACCATAGCCACGCGGCGGTGGGACCGGGCGTGTAGCGGGCGACCATTTCGAAAAACTGCATGTGAAATGCTCCTGCACATATCATCAAGGGACACTGGCAATGTCCCAGTTCGTGCAGGCGAAATTCAGGTCTAACAGCGCCCGGTGCAACGCAACTCAATTCACGATGAGATGGTTGCGTGTGAACACCGTGTGATCGCAGGTGTGCAGGAAGACCGGGTTACTGCGCGGGCGTCTCTGCGCGAGATGACTTGACCTTGGTCCAGATGATCTTGAGCAAGGGCAGCAGGATCAGGATGATGGCGATCACGGTGATCGGTCCGGCGATCGGACGGGTGAAGAAGATCGACGGATCGCCGTCGGACAACAGCAGCGACTGGCGCAGCTTCGGCTCCGCAATCGGGCCCAGCACAATCGCCAGCACGGCCGGCGCAAGCGGATAGTCGAGAATGCGCAACAGGAAGGCACCCAGTCCGAACAGCACCATCAGCCAGACATCGAACAGGTTCTGATACGCAGCAAACGTCCCAACCACCGAGAGCACGAAAATCAGCGGTGCCAGGATGGTGAACGGCATGCGCAGCATCCACAAGAAGATCGGGATGAAGGCCAGGTTGACCAGCACCGCGATGAGGTTGGACACGTAGAACGACCCGATCAGCGGCCAGACGAAATCTGGCTGGTCGGCGAACAGGCGGGGGCCGGGCTGCAGTCCCCAGATCACCATACCGGCAAGCAGCACGGCGGTCGTCGGCGAACCGGGAATGCCCAGCGTCATCATGGGCAGCATGGCGCCGGTCGAAGCTGAGTTGTTGGCCGCTTCGGGCGCTGCCACTCCGTCCAGTTCACCTTTGCCGTAATTGTCCGGATTACGCGAAATCATCTTGGCGACGCCATATGACATCAGCGATCCGGGCGTGGCGCCCGCAGCCGGCAGTATGCCCACGAAGAAGCCCAGCGCAGAGCCGATGAAGGTGCCCTTCCAGGCCTTCCTGCGGTAGTCGTCGAGCGCGTCCCTGATCCGCGCGAACGTGATGGTCGTCTCGGTCATGGTGATCTTGCCGCGCGATGAATTGATGGTCCAGATCATCTCGCCGATGCCATAGACACCTATGGCCAGCACCAGGAACCTGATGCCATGGCTGAAGCCGGTCGTGTCGATCAGGCCCGCAGTGGCCGGAAACAGATCCAGTGGATCGCCAAACTGCAGCCGCGGTTCGCCGGAGATAATGTCGAAACCGACCGTTGCCAGCACCAGCCCGATACATATGGAGAAAATGGTCTTGGGGATATCGTCACCACCCAGCCCGACGAATGTCGCGAACGCCAGCAGCATCAGGGCGAATATCTCCGGATTGCCGAAGTCGAGCGCAACTGAGGCGAGCGCGGGGGCAAACCCGGTAAACAGCAGATTGGCAACCGTGCCGCCGACGAAAGACGCCACGGCGGCCGCAACGAGCGCGCGATCCGCCCTGCCGCTCAGCGCAAGCGGTCTTCCATCGAAGGTTGTCGCAACAGCCGTGGATGCGCCGGGGATGCCGAGCGTGATCGAGGAAATGGCGCCACCGTACATGGCACCATAGTAGATGGCCGCCAGGAAGATCATCGGCGACGTCGCGGTGCCGGTGTACTTCTGGATGACGAATGTAAACGGCAGCAGGATTGCCACGCCATTGACCGACCCCAGGCCCGGCATGGCACCCACAAACAGGCCCACGACGACACCAATGAATGCAAGAGCCAGATTGATTGGCTGCAGGGCCTGCCACACACCGTCGCCCAAAGCTGCGAAAATCTCGATCATGTATCCGTTGCCTTCTTGATAGATCTTCCCGGCACTTTTGTGCTTGAGGAAAGGTCAGGTCGTCAGAGGAATATTTTGTAAAGCGGCAGGAACAGCGGCTCCGTGACACCTTTTGGCAGCACGATCCGCATCGCTACATCGAAGAAAAAGAAACAGAATATCGGTGTTCCGACAGAGATGGCCAGGGTGCGGACCACCGAATGCCGCCCCAGGAAAAAAAGATAGTAAAACAGGAAGATAAACATGCCGGCGTAAAATCCGACAAACTGGATCAGCACCATGAAGCCAAGCAGTCCGCCACCAACCAGCAGCAGCATGCGGCGGCCATAGGCGTCGAGGAAGACCTCGTCTGAGCGAGACGGCGGTGACGTTCGGCGCCACCAGTTCACCCCAATCCAGATCGAGCATATCAGCATGATGGTCGACAGCCAGAACGGCCACCAGCCGCTGGCAGGCCCTTCGCCCTCGATCATGCCGATATTGTCGAAGCGGGCAACGGAGGGGTCCCAGGCCGGGGCCTCTCCGCTTTTCCACATGAGATAGAGCGAGAAGATGCCAAGTATGATGGCGGTGACGATTTCTGCACGCCGCATGACTACAACATCTCCCCGGCTCTGATCTGCTTGCTGTTCCGACGCTTACTTGATGGCGCCGGATGCCTTCAGAATGGTCTCGTGACGATTCCTCTGGGTTTCCCAATAGGACTTCAGGTCACCACCGGCCATGAAGTCGCCCATCAGGGATTTCGAGGATTTGTACTCCTGCCATTTGGCAGACTTGAAGACCTTGTCGAACAGACCGGTGTAATACTTCTGCGCGTCTTCCGACATGCCGGGCGCACCGACAACCGCACGCTGCATGAAGTAGGAGAAATCGCCACCTTTTTCCTTCAACGTCGGCACATCCTTGAACAGCGGCAGACGCTCATCGGTAAAGGCTACAATCGGGATCACATCGCCGGACTCGTAAAAGCCAAGAGCTTCGGAAGGGTTGTTGACCGAGGAGGTGATCTGTTTGCCAGCCAGGTCTTTGGCAACGGCACCGCCACCCTTGTACGGAATGTATTTGATCTTCAACCCATACGCATTGTTCAGGTAGTCGGTGATGATGTTGTCCTCGGAGTTCTTGCCGGTTCCGCCCATCACCCAGTTGCTGCCATCGGCCTTGGCCTTCTCGAGAAACTGTTCAAATGTAGTGATGCCGGTGTCCTTGTGAACCCACAGCAGGAAGGTATCTTCCGCCATACGGCCAACGGGGGCAAACTGCATGATGTCGACACCCAGGCCCGGCTGCCGCAGCGGCGTGGTGAAGAACGAATTCAATGTCACCATGATGGTGTGATCGGGATCGCCCGCGCCTTTCATGTGCACCAGGGCTTCAGCGCCGGAACCACCGGACTTGTTGGTCGGCACGAGCGGCTTGCTGGCCAGTTTTTCTTCTTCAACGATAGCCTGCATCAGGCGGGCCATCTTGTCGGCACCGCCGCCTTTGCCGGCCATGATGATGAAGTCGATCGGCTTGACCGGCTCCCAGGCCATCGCGCTGCCAGACATGGCG
>JBCCVY010000303.1:0-4460 GCA_039194725.1 Pseudomonadota bacterium | reverse complement strand
GTCTCACGCACCTCAAACAAGAAAAAGAAGAAGAAGGCCGGCTGGCTGACAAGGTTGTTGCGCGGCAAGCGCAAGTTTGTTGCCCATGTCCGCCTGCGCGGGGCTATCGGCATGCCCGCACCCATGAGCCCGGCGCTTTCCATGGCCGGCATCGAGGAAACACTGGAGCAGGCATTTGCCATTCCGGGGCTCGCGGCGCTGGCATTGTCGGTCAACTCGCCTGGCGGTTCGCCTGTGCAGTCGACGCTGATCTTCAACCGCATCCGCCAGCTGGCAAAAAAGCACGAAGTCACCGTGCTGGTGTTTTGCGAGGACGTTGCAGCGTCAGGCGGGTATCTGCTTGCCGTGGCAGGTGACGAGATATATGCCGACCGCAGCTCGATTGTGGGCTCGATCGGTGTCATATCCGCAGGTTTCGGTTTCCAGTCTGCGATCAAGAAGCTCGGGGTGGAACGCCGCGTCTACACGGCAGGAGACAACAAGTCCGTACTGGATCCGTTCATGCCGGAAAAGAAGGAGGATGTGGCGCACCTGAAATCGCTTCAGCTTGATGTGCACGAGGCGTTCAAGGACATCGTGCGCTCACGCCGTCAGGCGCACCTCAACGGCAAGGAGGATGAACTGTTCTCCGGTCTGTTCTGGGCCGGAGACAAGGCTTTGGAGCGCGGCCTGGTGGACGGCCTCGGCACCATGCACGAGGTGTTGCAGAAAAAGTTCGGAGACGACGTCATTATCAAGACTGTCGAGCCGAAGGGCGGGTTCTCGGTGCGCAAACTGCTGCTGCCGGGTGGTGGGTCATCCCTCGACAGCGCCGCCAGTGCAGCCGGACAAGGAGTCGCGTCCAGCGCTCTGGCGCTTGCAGAAGAGCGCGCTTTGTGGTCTCGTTACGGACTATGAGATTTGAACCGGGTAGGGGCCTGTTTGAAGGAATGAAAACGAGATGATCTACAAACTGTTGCTGGCCGGCGTTGGTATTGCGATGTCCTATACCGTGGCGCGCGCACTTTCGAACCTGCAGGCAAAGTCCGCCGTCAAGGTGAAGACCAACGATCAGCACCGCGTCCGCAAGGGCCGTTTGCGCCAGGACCCGGTAACCGGCGTGTACTACCCGGAAGACTGATCCGGTCCGGGCAGGGCCGCGCTGCAGGGTCAATCATCAGTGTCTTTGGTATCATGTGGCTGCCCGCTTGACCGGGATTGGCCGGCACAATAGGTTCCGGCCAGCGATTCACTGCGTCTGGCGATCCAGAGGCCCTTCAAAGTTACTTCAAAATGACTGCGCCTTCCGGCCTTAATCCGCAAAAGTCCTTTCAGGATCTGATCCTCACTCTGCACACCTATTGGGCCGCCAGAGGCTGTGTCATTCTGCAGCCCTACGACATGGAAGTCGGCGCCGGCACGTTTCATCCGGCAACCACCTTGCGCTCCGTCGGGCCAAATCCCTGGAAGGCTGCCTATGTGCAGCCGTCGCGCCGCCCCAAGGATGGACGCTTCGGCGAAAATCCCAACCGGCTGCAGCACTACTACCAGTACCAGGTGATCCTGAAACCGTCGCCGCCGGATCTGCAGGAGCTGTATCTCGGTTCACTCTATGCGATCGGCATCGACCGCGACAATCATGACATCCGCTTCGTCGAGGACGACTGGGAAAGCCCGACATTGGGCGCCTGGGGGCTTGGATGGGAAGTGTGGTGCGATGGCATGGAAGTCTCCCAGTTCACCTATTTCCAGCAGGTCGGCGGTCTTGATTGCGCGCCTGTTTCGGGAGAGCTCACCTACGGTCTTGAACGTCTTGCCATGTATGTGCAGGGCGTGGACAACGTCTATGATCTGAATTTCAACGGCGGCGACGGTGATGATCTGGTCACCTATGGCGATGTGTTCCTGCAGGCCGAACAGGAGTACTCCAGGCATAATTTCGACCATGCCAACACCGAAACACTGCTGCAGCAGTTCCGGTTTGCCGAAGCCGAATGCAAGGCTCTTTTGGCTGCCGGTGACAAGGACGGCAAGCACCTGATGGCACTGCCGGCCTATGACCAGTGCATTAAGGCATCTCATGTCTTCAACCTGCTTGATGCCCGCGGCGTGATCTCTGTGACAGAGCGCCAGGCCTATATCCTGCGGGTTCGCGATCTGGCCAAGGGTTGCTGCGAGGCCTGGTCCAGGACCGCAGGCGGGAGCGCGCAGTAAAATGGCTGAACTCCTGTTAGAACTGTTCTCCGAAGAGATCCCTGCCCGCATGCAGGCCCGTGCCGCAGCCGATCTGCAGAAACTGGTCACCGATGCCCTGGTGGAACAAGGCCTGACATATGAAAGCGCCAAGGCCCATGTCACGCCGCGCCGGCTGGCCTTGTGCGTGGATGGGCTTGATGTGCGCACTGCAGACTACAAGGAGGACCGCAAGGGCCCGCGCATCGATGCCCCGGAACAGGCCGTTCAGGGTTTTCTGAAGTCCGCAGGTGTCACACTCGATCAATGTGATGTTGAAGAAGACAAGAAGGGCAAGGGCGCGTTCTACGTGGTGCGCATCAACCGGCCGGGACAGGAAACGCCCCATGTGATCGCAAAGGTCGTGCCGGAGATTGTGCGCAAGTTTCCCTGGCCCAAGTCCATGCGCTGGGGCACCGGCCAATTGCGCTGGGTCCGGCCACTGCACTCCATTGTATGCATGTTTGACGGTCAGGTGGTCCCGTTCGACATTGACGGCATCCGATCGGGCAACGTCACCTGCGGTCATCGCTTTTTGAATCCGGAATCGATCACGATCACCGCGTTCGACGACTACGAACAGTCGCTCAGGTCGGCCCACGTCATGCTGGACGCCGGCGAGCGCATGGAGACAGTTCGCTCCGAGGCGGCCAATCTCGCGTTCGCCAAGGGGCTCGATGTGATCGACGACAACGGCCTGCTGGCCGAGGTTGCAGGGCTTGTCGAATGGCCGGTGGTGCTGATGGGCGAGTTTGATGAGAGTTTTCTCGATGTGCCTGCCGAGGTGATCGTGACGTCGATCAGGAGCCACCAGAAATGCTTTGCCCTCACCGACAAGTCGGGGAGCCTCAGCAACAACTACCTGCTGGTGTCCAACCTGATTGCCCGGGACGGCGGCAGCAAAATCACCGCCGGCAACAACAAGGTGATCGCCGCACGCCTCGCCGATGCCCGGTTTTTCTGGGAACAGGACAAGAAGACGGCGCTGGAAGACCGGCTGCCGCAGCTTGAGAAAATCACCTTCCATGCCAAACTCGGCTCCCAGGCTGAACGCGTTGCCCGGATAGAAGCGCTGGCAGGTGAAATCGCCAAGACAATCGGCGCGGACGAGGCTAAGGCCAGGTTGGCCGCCAGGCTGGCCAAAGCCGACCTGGTGACCGAGATGGTCGGCGAGTTTCCGGAATTGCAGGGCCTGATGGGCAGCTATTACGCCCGCGAAGAAGGACTGGACGAGGACGTGCAGACCGCCATCCGCGATCACTACAAGCCGCAAGGCCCGTCTGATGAGGTGCCGTCAGGCAAGGTGGCCCAGGCCGTGGCGCTGGCCGACAAGATCGATACCCTGGTCGGCTTCTGGGCAATCGATGAAAAGCCGACCGGGTCGAAAGACCCGTATGCATTGAGGCGCGCAGCACTGGGTGTCATCCGCACCGTGCTCGACGGCCAGTTGCGGCTGAATTTGTTGTCGGTGACCGGTGCCGCCCTGAGGCCGGTTCTGCAGGCCCAGCATCGCGATCTGGAAGATGACGGGGACGATGTGGTAGTGCCCGACAATGTTGGAGACGCTATCGCGGCTGATTTGCTGGCATTCTTCGCCGACCGGCTGAAAGTTTATCTGCGCGACGGCGGCACCCGGCATGACCTGATCGACGCGGTGTTTGCGCTTGGCAACCAGGATGATCTGTTGATGATTGTCAGGCGCGTCGAGGCGCTGACGGCGTTTCTTGAGAGCGACGACGGGCAGAACCTGCTGGCCGGCGTCAAGCGCGCCTCCAATATCCTGAAGATCGAGGAAAAGAAGGACGGCCGCAGCTTCACCGGTGCGCCGGAAACCAAGCTTCTGCTGCAGGGCGACGAGAAGGACCTGAACCGGGCTGTGTCCCAGTCGGAAGCCAATGCCAAGCGGGCTGTAGACGAGGAAGACTTCGTTGCCGCCATGGGTCACATCGCCAGGCTGCGCGGTCCGGTGGACCAGTTCTTCGACAAGGTGACTGTCAACGCCGACGACCCCTCATTCAGGGAAAACCGCCTGAAACTCTTGAACCGTATCCGCGAAGCGACACTGGCCGTGGCCGATTTCTCGAAGATCGAGGGATAGGGGAGCCTTTATTCCGCTCACGCAAGCCGCCGCGACGCGGCTGCGCTCCGCTGGGCGCACTTCGTGCTTCGGAGGGAGTACATCAAGACCGTCGTACTGAGCTCTGGAACTAGGCCCGACGGGCCTCGGGCCGGTCAGGCCCGCCCCCGCG
>JBCCVY010000302.1:0-4497 GCA_039194725.1 Pseudomonadota bacterium | reverse complement strand
CAACAAGGCCCTCAAGGCAGCCAACGCCAATGACGGCAGCAAGGCCGCCTGATCTCAAGTTCCGGCGGAACTAGTATCTGTCTGGCTCTAGACATAAGCGACCGGCTGGCGATGCTCCGGCCGGTCAAACCATGACAGGTAGGTTTCCGAAATACGTTTTGTGACCGGTCCGGGGGTGTCGTTCGAAAACACCCGGTCGTTGACCCGCGTCACCGGTGCCACGCCACCGCCAGTGGTGGCGGTGAACACTTCGTCAGATTCCAGAAACTCATCCAGGGCAATCGGGCGCACCTCGGTTTCCAGCCCCAGCTCGCCGCACAGCTCAAGCACGGTTCGTCTGGTAATGCCCTCAAGCACGCCGCTGTCCGGCGTCCGCACGCAGTCGCCCTTCAGCGAGAACACGTTGAAGCCGGGGCCTTCGGTGACATTGCCCTGATGGTCCAGCAGCACGGCCGTGTCGAAGCCAGCATCAAGGGCTTCGAACAGGCCGCGGGTCAGGTCGCCCCAGTGATAGTTCTTGGCTGTCGGGTCAACGCTGTCGGGCGGTATGCGGCGCACCTCTTGCGGCACGAACAGGTGCGCGCCACGTGCTGCAATTTCAGGCTTGATGACGTGCACATAGGGAATGCACCAGGCAAAGAAATGATTGTCGCACTGGCGAGGATCGCGGGTGCCCGGAATCAGCGGAACGCCCCGGCTTGCGACCATCGCCACATAGGAATCGCGCAAACCCGACCGGGCAACAATGGCGTGTACGATGTCGCGCATCTCATCTGTTGTCTGCGGCACTTCAATACGCACTTTGGCAAGCGATTGCTGAAACCGCGCCAGATAGTCGTCCAGCCGAAAGAAAGCGCCATTGCGCACCGACGCAACATCATAGGTGCAGTCTGACCTCGTGAAGCCCCAGTCCAGTACCGAAATCTTTGCGTCCGAGATGGGGACAATCTCGCCGTCCATCCAGGCAGCGCCATTGGAGAAATCAGCACTCATCCGACTTTACTCCGCAGCGGCCTGGCCCAGGTCGAGATCCTGGTCAATCAGGTTGGACAGCAACTCGATGCCCGGCTCGATGCGCGTCTCGTCGATGGATGAGAACCCGAGGCGGAAAAAATTTCGTGGCGGGTTCGGGGTTCCGAAGAAGATGCGTCCCGGTTCTATCAGCAGGCCTTGTTCGCGTCCGGCAGCCGCAAGCCGCTCTGAATCCAGTCCCTTGGGACCCTCCACCCAGAAACTCGTGCCGCCGAAGCTCGGCACCTTGCTCGAGTTGGGCAGGTGTTCCTGCATGGCAGATGCCATGATCTCCCAGCGCGCGCGATAGGCCCGGTGCAGCCGGCGGATCAGCGTGTCATGATGACCGAGCGACAGGAACAGGGCAGCGGTGCGCTGATTGTTGTTGGGCGGATGGCGAACCATCAGGCGGCGCAGCGCGCGGGCTTCGTCGATAAACGCTTTTGGCGCTACCAGGAAACCCAGCCTGAGTCCGTGAAACACTGATTTGGACAGCGAGCCGATGTAGATTACGTGCCCATCGTCGTCCAGCGACTTGAGCGAAGGGCAGGGCTCGTTGACATAGTTGGTCTCGAACTCGTGATCGTCTTCGATGATCAGAAAATCGTTCTTGCGCGCCTTTTCAATCAGTTCCAGGCGACGCGACAGTGGCATCGTCACGGTGGTGGGCGCCTGATGGCTCGGTGTGACAAAAACCATTTCGGCTTCATCGGGGATGTTGTCGGGCACGATGCCCTGCGCGTCCACCTCCTGCAGGTCGATGTTGTTGGTGTGCAAAGAGAAGATGTTGCGCGCGTCGGGAAAGCCGGGGTTTTCAACCACCACCTTGGTTTGCGGTTTGGCCAGCAGGCTTGAGATCATGTAGAGCGCATGTTGCGCGCCGAGGGTCACAAGTATCTCGTTCTCGCCGGCCATGATGCCGCGCCGCGGCAGAATGCGCCGCCTGATCTGTTCCACCAGCAGCGGATCATCATGCGCGCCATGATCATCGGTCCAGGCGTTGAACCAGCGCTTGCCCAGGGTCTGGCGGGCACATTCGCGCCATTCAGCGATGGGAAACAGGTTGTGGTCCACCTGGCCGTAGATGAACGGGTATTTGTAACTGGACCAGTCCAGCGGTTTGGCGATGTTTTCCAGCTTGGCCGGAGTGCGCGCAAACCTGGCATTCCAGTCCGGCGCGTCATGGTCCGACGCGCTGCTGCGCACGGTTGGCGTCGGCCGTGCAGCTTGTTGCGGTATGGCCTTGTCCGACACGTAGTATCCCGACCGTTCGCGAGCGACCAGGTAGCCGTCGTCGAGCAGGCCCTGGTAGGCCAGCATCACCGTATTCCGGGAAACACCAAGCACTTTTGCCATTTTACGGGTCGAGGGAACCGGTTCATCGCGGCCCAGCTGGCCATCCAGGATGGCGGACACGAAGGCTTCCCTGATCTGGGTCTGCAGGCTGGCATATTCGCCGCGCTTGATTTGAAGAAGCCAGTCTCGCATTGCAATTGGACCCCTCTGGACCTGTATTGTCACAAAATTGGACCCACGCTAGCGCCAAAACAACCAGATGTCATCAGTGTTTGTGACAGAAAGGTGAACGTTGGCCACCTGGCTGCCCAATTTCAGGCAAGATCAGGCTTCGAGCATCGGTCCAATTGCTGAATGTATACGCTTCGCCTATGAGTAGCGGATGACCGCTGACCGACCCGTGCTTGGAATTCTGCTGATGCTGGGGTTTTGCGTATTGGCTCCGCTTGGGGATTCAATAGCAAAGCTGCTGGGCGGGACCGTTCCGCTGCTGCAACTGCTGATGGTTCGCTTCGGCGTTCAGGCAGTTCTGCTTGTACCGCTCATTATGCTCAGCGAGCGAAGTCTGAAAATGTCCCGGCGCGTCGTCTGGCTCACCGTGGCCCGGACCCTGCTTCACATCGTGGGGGTAGGGGCGATGTTTCTGTCCCTGCAGTTTCTCCCTCTGGCCGATGCTGTGGCGATCGCCTTTGTCATGCCGTTTATCATGCTCCTGCTGGGCCGGTTTGTGCTGCATGAAGAAGTGGGCGGCCGCCGACTTGCCGCGTGCGCGGTCGGCTTTTTGGGCACGCTTCTTGTGATACAGCCGAGTTTTTCGGAGGTGGGGGCGCCGGCCCTGTTGCCGCTGTTGGTGGCTGTGGACTTTGCCTTGTTCATGCTGGTGACCCGGCAGATCGCCAAACAGGTTGACCCGGTGTCCCTGCAGGCAGTCAGCGGCGGCATGGCCACCGTGTTTCTGCTGGCGGTCTATGCGCTGACCAGGGTCACAGGGGTCCTGGAGACACAGTTGGTCGCACCGGATCTGGGCACCGGGGCATTGTTGGCCGCAATCGGTGTTGTCGGCACCCTGGCGCACCTACTGATGACTTGGTCGCTGCGGTTTGCGCCGTCTGCCACGCTGGCTCCTATGCAGTATCTCGAAATACCGGTGGCAACCATCATCGGCTTCCTGGTGTTTGCGGACCTGCCAAACGGCCTCGCCGCCCTGGGAATCGTGATCACCATCTGCGCCGGGCTCTATGTGGTGTATCGCGAGCACTCGGTTGCCAGGCGCTGAGCCTGAACAGCCGCTTCGGACATATCATCCGCGCGCCTCATCCGCCGAGACCGCGACGGCGGGCAAGAACAACAATGGCCAGCATTGCCAGACTGGCCCCGCCCAGCAGTATCCAGTCGGTCAACGTCGGCTCGCGCATCTGGTCGCCAAGCAGCGCCATCAGAAAGGTCAGCGGCAGAATCCCAACTGCGGTTGTCCAGGTGAAACGCCACCAGCCGACTTCGGTCAGGCCGGCGCCGTAGTTGATCAGGTTGAAGGCGATCACCGGCACCAGCCGCACCGCGATCATCGCCGGCGCGCCGGTCACAGTGGCGTTTTTGTCGATTTTCGCCAGTTGGCCGGACGTCAGGACGTCGGCAACAAACGGACGACCCAGTTTTCTGGCGATTCCAAAGGCCAGCAGCGCGCCTATCATGGCCCCGACCCAGGTCAACACAGTGCCCCAAACCACGCCGAAACTCATGCCTGCCGCGATGGCGACAAACTCGGCGGGAAACGGTATGAACGAATGCGCGATCATCAGGCCGATAACGCTGAGTTGTCCCCAGACGCCCCACGACTTTACGTAAGCTGCTATGGTGTCGCCGGACAAACCAACTGTGCCGTCCTTCAGGAGCCAAATGGCTGCGAAGCCTCCCAGCAGCAGTGCCAGAACGACGACGAACCCGGTGAGGGCACGCCATGCGAACTTGACTGTTTTGTGCCGGGATTTTCTAACTCTATCAATGTCTTGGTGTTGGTCGCTGATGCTGATTTCCACCCAGTGCCGTGATGCAGGAATGCCATTACGGTAGCAGGCAGGCGCATTCGTCAGTGTGACGATATGCACTGCACGGATCAATTTGGCAGCCAGCCCGCAAATCTGTCCCGGCGTACAGCGGGTGTGGCAGAAAAGTCACACTTTTCAAAATTAT
>JBCCVY010000301.1:0-4519 GCA_039194725.1 Pseudomonadota bacterium | reverse complement strand
GAGGCAGCCGAGGCAGAGCCTGAAGGTGCATCGTTTGATATTGTGCGGGTTGAAGAAGATGGATCAGCTGTGCTTGCGGGCAGGGCTGAACCCGGTGCAAAGGTTCGGCTGCTGATCAACCAGAAGGTTGCGGGCGAGACCCAGGCCAATGACCGCGGCGAGTGGGTGGTGATACCGGCCGAAGCCATGCCAGCCGGCGCCCATCAGATGCAGATTGAAACCGAGAATGCGGCCGGCGAAGTCAAGCTGGCAGAGCAGAGCGTCGCACTGACGGTTCCAGACCGGCCCGGCACGCAGCCGCTTATTGTCCTCAGCGAAACCGCCAAACCGTCGAAAGTGCTGCAGAAACCGGAAACCGTCGAGGCCCAACAGGCCGATGCCGGTCAGGCCGCTGAAGACACCACGGCTTCAGACCAGCAGCCTGCTGCAGAATCAAAGACCGCTGCGTTGCAACCGCCCGCCACAGCCGCGGCGCCGGCGGTTACGTCCGCTGGCCGCGCGCTGAACGTGGACGTCGTCGATTACAATGAAGCTGGAATGACCACATTCTCCGGCCGGTCCGCCCCCAACAGCACGGTGCGCGTCTATGTGGACGATGTTTATACCGGCGCGGCAGTTGCAGGTAGTGACGGCACATGGTCATTTACCGCTAGCAGTGAAATCGCGGCCGGCCCGCACAGATTGCGCACT
Source organism: Pseudomonadota bacterium (assembly GCA_039194725.1). Lineage (GTDB taxonomy): Bacteria > Pseudomonadota > Alphaproteobacteria > Rhizobiales > Aestuariivirgaceae > Anderseniella. The sequence continues at coordinate 3,829 of JBCCVY010000301.1, read as the reverse complement.
GACCAAATCGCGCAGGATGGAAGCGTTTCGGAACGTATTGAACTGCCGTTCTTCCGCGAGTCTCCTGAGCGTATCGCCAGCCTGCAGGCGCAGCGCCAGACCACTACCGAGCAGCAGCAGGTTCAATCGGAAACTGGGCCTGCTGCGGCGGAGCCTGAAACCAAACAGGAACAGGCTGCAGAGCCGTCCAGCAATGCAGAAGCTGCCAAGCCTGAGGCCGCGACCAGTTCCACCGAAACGGCAGCGCCGGCAACGCCGGAAGCCAAACCTGCAGACAGCGTGACCGCCGCTGCAGAAACAGAAACCGCCGACAAGGCCGAGGTGGCGGAAGCGCAGCCGACGTCGGAAAACAAGGGTGATGCAGAGACGTCAAAGCCGGCTGACGACACCGCATCGGCCGAGCCGCAGGCAACTCAGCAGATTGCAGCGGCTGATACGGCTGCCGAGCCGGCGAAACCGGAAACCAGCAGCGAGGCCGCCGTACCTGAAACCTCAGCTGAACCTGCCAAGCCGGAGACACCCCAGCAGGAGGTCGCCGCTGTCGAGCCCGATGCTGAACCGGCCAAGCCCGCAGACCTGTTGCCGGGCACCGAGGATGATGAACCGGTGCAGGAAACGGTCACTCCGGCGCCGGACACAAAGTCCACTGAAACTGCTGCGGTCAGCACCGAAACCGGGCAGGGTGAAACAAGCCCGCCCGCAACCGGCAAGGTGGTTATCCAGCCCGGCAACAACCTTTGGCAGATATCCCGGGTGATCTACGGCAAGGGCCGCCAGTACACGGTAATCTATAATGCCAACAAGGATCAGATCCGCGATCCGGACCGGATTTACCCCGGGCAGATTTTCGAAACACCTGGCTCGAATGCGCCGGAATCCATCGACCCGTCTTGCCGGCGTCCGCTGGCGGAATGCGAGTGATTTCACGGCAGCCTCGCTATTGCGCCAAACTTTTCTAGTGGCTGTGCGTGTCTCCAGGTTTGCCCACCACCGCCCCGATCTGGACCGCGCCGGCTTTTTCAAAGGTCAGGGTGAGAGGAACGGTCGATCCCTTTTCAGGCATGGTTTCCACATCAAACATCATGATGTGGTAGCCGCCTGATTTCAGTTCTGTTCTGGAGTTGGCCGGAACTTCGATCGCCTCCACCGGGCGCATCTTCATGATACCGTTGTCCATGGTGTGAGTGTGCAGTTCCACGCGCGCTGACAAGGCGGAAGACGCCGCAATCAGCTTGTCGTCAGGCCCCTTATTGTCGATGCTCAGGAACACAGCGCCGGGACGGCCTTCAATCAGGAAGCGGGCGGTTGCATTGCCGATCGACAACTGGCCGGCTTTGGCCTGAACGGTCATTTCGTGGTGTTCGCCGTGCATCATGTGCATCACAGTGTACGCTCCGCCGCCAGCGGCGAGTACCACCAGGGCGGCAACCAGGTAAGAAGGTTTCATGGAACTAGGTATCCTTTTGCTGGCCGACAAACTGCCAAGTTGACCGACCGGTGGCCATGCGACATACGGCCCTTGCAGCAACCTTCATCATCGTATATCGTCGATTTACGATGATTAGTCGAACCAACCGGCAGAGCAGGGCCGCGTCAGCCATGGCCGATAACGTGGACAGCGTTCAGATGGCGTCTGTCATGGCGGCGTTGGGGCATCCTGCGCGAGTGACGATCTTGCGCAGGCTGGCGTGCTGCGACGAGTGTTGCTGCCGCGAGGTGGTCGAACATCTGAACCTGGCACAGTCGACGGTTTCTCAACATCTGAAGGTGTTGGTCGAGGCCGGGCTCGTCAGCTATGAACCCAGGCGCCCCAAATCGCGTTACGTGTTGAACAGGCAGGCGCTGCAATCCGCATCTTCTGCAATCAGCGATCTTGTCAGTTTTTGTTGTTCGCAGCAGCCCGCCGATGCTGCCGACACCCGATAATACCAAAGGCACTTATTTTGACCGCCAAAACAGTTTCTTCCGACAGCGGTTCCACAATCCGTACGATCCGCAATCTGTGGCCCTACATGTGGCCGTCAGACCGGCCGGACCTGAAAGTCCGAGTGCTGTGGGCCACGTTTTTTCTCGTCCTTGCCAAGCTGGTGCTCGTCGTGGTGCCGTATTTCTTCAAGTACGCAACGGATGCGCTGAACGGCAAGCTGGACGCACCTGAACTTCTGCCCGTCTGGCTGCTGGCGCCGGTCATGCTTGTGCTTGCCTACAATGTTGCTCGGGTTACGCAGTGGGGCTTCAACCAGTTGCGCGACGCCCTGTTTGCCCGGGTTGGCCAGCATGCCGTCAGGCAACTCGCCTTTCGAACGTTCAAGCACATGCACAAGCTGTCGCTGCGCTTTCATCTGGAACGCAGAACCGGCGGCCTGTCGCGCATAATCGAGCGCGGCACCAAGGGCATCGAGATCATTGTTCGGTTCACCATCCTGAACACCGCGCCGACAATTCTGGAGTTTGCGCTAACGGCTGCAATATTCGCGTATGCTTATGGCTGGAGCTATGTTGCCGTGATTGCTGCGGTGGTGTGGCTGTATTCCTGGTTCACCGTGCGGGCCAGCGACTGGCGCATCAACATCCGCAAGCAGATGAATGAGTCGGACAACGACGCCAACACCAAGGCCATCGACAGCCTGTTGAACTTTGAGACGGTTAAATATTTTGGCAATGAGGAAATGGAGGCCCGCCGGTTCGACCGGGCCATGGAGCAGTACGAAGCTTCCGCAACCAGGACCTGGACGTCGCTCGGCTGGCTCAATTTCGGGCAGGGGCTGATATTCGGCACCGGCATGACCATCGTCATGGTGATGTCCGCACTTGAGGTCCAGGCTGGCAACCAGACGATCGGTGACTTTGTGTTCATCAATGTGATGCTGATGCAGCTGTCGGTTCCGCTGAACTTCATCGGTTTTGTCTATCGCGAAATCCGCCAGGGTCTGGCTGACATCGAACAGATGTTCGACCTGTTGTCCGTCGAAGAGGAGATCGTCGATGCGCCGGACGCAAAAGAGCTTGCCGTCAGCGACGGCGTGATCCGCTTCAACAATGTGGACTTTTCCTATGACGACGAACGAACGATTCTCGACGGGCTGGATTTCGAAGTGCCGGCCGGCCAGACCTTTGCCATTGTCGGCCCGTCGGGCGCCGGCAAGTCGACCATCTCCCGTCTGATTTACAGGTTCTATGATGTGACCGGCGGCAGCATTGCGATCGATGGCCAGGATGTGAGGGAGGTGACCCAGAAATCGCTGCGCGCTGCGGTCGGCATGGTGCCGCAGGACACCGTTCTGTTCAACGACACCATCCGCTACAACATCCGCTATGGCCGGCCGGATGCAACTGATGAAGAGGTCGAGGCGGCAGCCAAGCTGGCCCAGATACATGAGTTCATCCTCGATCTGCCCGATGGATATGATGCGATGGTCGGCGAGCGCGGACTGAAACTGTCCGGCGGCGAAAAGCAGCGTGTTTCCATTGCCCGCACCATATTGAAAGGTCCGCCGATCCTGATACTGGATGAAGCGACGTCAGCGCTCGACACCATGACCGAGCAGGACATTCAGGCTGCACTGAAGCTGGTGTCGAAAGATCGCACCACGCTGGTGATCGCCCACAGGTTGTCCACTGTGGTCGATGCCGACCAGATTATTGTACTGGGCGAGGGCCGCATCGCCGAGCGTGGCGCTCACGCACAGCTGCTTGAGCAGGATGGCGTTTACGCATCCATGTGGAACCGCCAGCGTGAAGCCGACGAAGCCCTGCGCAAGCTCGCCGAGAATTACGAAGCCCGCGGCATGACCGCAGAGGAACTTGCGCTGAGCCTGAAAGCGGAAAG